>JAPPDN010000945.1 GCA_028824575.1 Candidatus Poribacteria bacterium
CCTTTAACCATTTTATAGATTGAAAATAATCTGTATTAGCGAACGCACGATCTTCAATTAAACGATTGTATGCTTCAGGGACAGTTGCCAGATGACAAAAGTAGTCAATAGACTGACGCAATAGGTGCCCGTTATACTGTTCACTGGCAGCAAGTTTGGACATAATGAAATCCGCTGCACTTAAACGCACACCCGTTCCATTAATACGGACAAAAATTTCTACAACAGTTTCTACATCTATGTCTGCATCAAGATCAATAACACCCAGAGAATTATTCCGAATCTCATAAAGTTTCCCTATACGTTCCCCCATTTTATACCTGTCCACTTCGTCGTTCCTCTCACAGTACGCATCAACTAACCGGAGCAGACCAGAATTAGAATTGAAAACAGTGGAGATGTCAGAAATCCATTCTGGATCGTTACGGATAGCCTTAGTCGCTACTGCGAAACTCCCCTTATCAGGATGAAAAGCTATCTGAATCTGCTGTTCCCTATACTTTTTGGTCAAAACCTTTTTTCCAAGCAACGCCGCTCGAAGTGCCATTGTGCGTTGCTGTCCATCAATCAGGATCCGTTCACGTGTTGATGACTCGCCGCCTCGGAGGGAAACATCTGACTTTGGCCAAGTAATGAGATACCCAACAGGATAACCGTGGTAAAGTGAATCAATAAAGTCACGCACTTTCGGGGCCGTCCAAACAAAAGGTCTCTGGATTTCCGGAATAACTATATCCTCGGTCTTAATCCAATTCAACAATGTATCAACAGAATATTGGTGTAACGAGTAACGGGAGTTTGACACTTATTCTCCTTTACAGTCGGAATTACATATCACGTTTCAGTTCTACGATCGTCTCAACATAATAGCGATGTTTTCCGGTAACTGAACATCATTTTTTACCTCAAAGTCAGTAACGTTTTCATAAATCGTATGAAATATACTGATAATATCCACCCTTAAATTTCTGGCAAAAATTAGGTCCAATTTGGCACTTTCCCACTCTTCTATATGTAGAGACATTATACCACGAGCTGCGTAGAATACAATAGATTTTGGTTCGAGCTCCAGCACCTTGTCATAATCTTGAATGGCACGATTAAATTTGCCTATTTGGATATAAACTAAAGCGCGTTTTGTATAAGCCTCTGTAAATTCTGGGTGTAGCCTTAACGCCTTGCTAAAATCCTCAATGGCTTTGTCATACTCGCCTTTTTTGCTATAAGTGTTACCCCGATTATAATAGACTTGGGGATCACCGGGGCGGAGTTCCATTTCCATGTTATATCCCTCAATGGCTTTGCCATATTCGCCTATATCACGGTAAAGGTCAGCGCGATAGCCGTGGGCATCGGCATGTTCAGGTTCAAGTTCTGTCGTCATGCTAAAGTCTGCGATGGCTTTGTCATACGCATCATCTTCGGCGTAAATTCTACCGCGCTTGTAATATGCTTCGGCATAATCGGACCTGAGTTCTATCGCCTTGGTATAGTCTGCAATGGCTTCGTCATAATCAACCTCATCGCAATAAGCATTGCCGCGATTGTAATACGCATCAGCATGATTGGGTTCGCGTTTTATGACTTCGCTAAAGTCTGAAATGGCTTTACCATACTCACGTTTTTCGTAGTAATCAATGCCACGATTGTAATATGACTCGGTATCCTTAGGTTTGTGCGTTACCATCACTATACCCCTATTCGGTGGGATTTAGACTTACTACTGCCTCAACATCGCCGCAATGTCTTCCGGTAACTGAACACTATTTTTTTCTTCAAAGTCTTCAATGCTTTCGTAGTCGTGATAAAATGCAGCAGTAATATTCATTCCCATGTTCTTTGCTTGAGTCAGATCCGCTTTGGCTTTTTCCCATTCTTTTAATTGTAACCAAGCCTCACCACGAGCCCCGTACGCCTCGGCATAATCTGGGTTGAGTTTTATCGCGAAACTATAATCCTCTATAGCCTTGCCAGGTTCACCTTTCATACGATATGCAACGCCTCGCATACGATATAATTCAGCATCATTAGGTTCAAGTTTTATTGCTACGTTCCAATCCTCTATCGCTCTATCAACTTCACCTTTGATAACATAGGCAATACTACGATTGCTATAGGCTTCGGCATAATCTGGGTTGAGTTCTATCGCTTTGTTAAAGTCTTGTATCCCCCTGTCATGTTCGCCTTTGTTGAGGTAAGCGGCACCACGGTTGCTATAAGCTTTGGCATAATCAGGTTTGAGTTCTATCGCTTTGTTAAGGTCTTGTATTCCCTTGTCATACTCGCCTGTGTTGAAATAAGCGGCACCACGGTTGCTATAAACTTCGGCATCATTAGGTTTGAGTTCTATTGCTTTGTTAAAGTCTTGTATTCCCTTGTCATATTCGCCTTTGCTGAAATAAGCGGCACCACGGTTGCTATAGGCTTCGGCGTAATTGGGTTTGAGCTCTATTGCCTTACTACAATTTTGCAATGCATTGTCAAGTTGATTTTTTTTTCTATATCCCACTCCGAGATTGTTATAGGCACTTGCATAATCAGACTTCAGCTGTACTGCCATGCTAAAGTCTGAAATGGCATTATTAACATCGCCTTTATCGCTGTAAGCCTTTCCGCGATTATTATACGCACTGGCATAATAGGATCTCAAGTCTATTGCTTTACTATAGTGATCAATAGCCTTATCATGTTCGCCTTTCTCATCATAAACAGCACCAAGATTATTATAAGCCTCAGGAAATTCAGAATCCAATTCAATCGCTTTTTTATAATCTTTTATCGCTAAGTCTACCTCACCTATATCTTTGTAAGTTATGCCGCGATTGTTATAGAAATCTGCCTTCTCTGAATCCAAACCTATAGCAGTGTTGAAATCATCTAGTGCTTTTTCAGTATCCCCCACTTTAGCATAACATCTTCCGCGCTCGTTATACGCATTGGGGAATTCTGGGGCTACCTCTATTGCAACATTAAAGTCTTTGAAAGCAGAGTCAAACTGGTCAACATAGCGCAAAACAGCTCCGCGATGAATATAAACTTCGATGAAATCTGATTTTAGTTTCAATGCTTCGGTAAAATGCTCATAAGCTTTTTCATACCATTTCAACCTCTCCTGCCTGTTATTTTCTAAGCCTGCTCTATTTTGACAGATTACCCCTTTACCAAACTCAAGAGTAGGATCAAAGTACCCCCCCAACCATTTTATAAATCCATGAATATCTTTGTAAATCTTTTTGGCGGATATGTTGTGATACTTTTCCAGATAGTTCAGCATGGAAAGCTTGAGTTCCTTTGGAATAATCACCACAACGTCTGGATTGATAAAACCTCTTGGCGATCGGAGCAGTACACTTTTTTGGGATTCCACCCGTTTAATTGCTTCTGAAGGTGTTTCCGATTGGTAATCTTCTGATTCTCTCTTTTGTAAGATAACCCTGCCATCTTTGTGATGGAATCTATCGCAGGCAAAAAAGAGGGCAATCAGGTAGTCAGTTGTGAAGTCTATAAGATTGGTCTTGCCACCATAGTGTTGGATTTGCGCTAAGATTTCAAAATCACTGATTGTTTCGCTGCCCGGTTCATACAAATACTCTTTCGCCGATTCCAAAGTCCCCTTTTCCATGTTCGCAATATTAGATTCAATAATTTTACGGTACTCTTCTATACCCTCTTCCATTACAGAATCAGTCAATAATGCGCGATATAGATTTGAGGAAACCTTTCCATGGTAAGGATGTTCTTGATGCAGTTCAGGTTCACCGCGGTAGATGTAATCTCCATCAGCGGATTTTTCAACTATCTCTTGAATTTTTTCCAAAACCCTATTGAGTTTATTTTGAGAATCGGATTTGTCGTTCATTACGTGCTGTGTTCTCCTATTCACTGGCTATCAATTAAGGACGCAAGTATCCACTCGCAAACCGCGGGTCCCAATTCCGCAAGGACTTCTACCAACATGCCGAATTCATTCTGCGATGCAGCTTCATCTTCAGCGACGGCTTCATCTTCGGTCTGATTTTCGTAATAATCAATGACCTTTTGCACACGTTCCTCATCCCAGCCAGGGGGAAATTTATTCTGTCTCATCGTCTGACTCTCCATCATCCGCTAATCGTGTGGCTCGGTTGTTGGCATCTGTTCAGCCTGTGCCAAACTAACATCATTATCTGACTGGGGCTGCGGCTTGTCAATAGGTGGATCACTATTGAATTGTTTGAAATGCTGTTGTAAGAACCCAACATATCCGTACACATGAAGTTTGTTGGCAAGGATCTTCAGTCCGAGTTCATAGATTTCGACACAAGAAGTCGGCTCAAACAACACGTATCAAGATAAATTTTCCAGAATGGCAAATTAGTTTGCACATGTATATCCAAAACCTGTTTGATAATATTTCATATATTGTTTGCTGGATAATTACCTACACGCAATTATACCGTAATATGCGTTCAAATCGCAAATTGTTTCTGATAGACACAGCACCATTCAGTTTTAAGAAATTATAGAGTTTCTCGTCCTTTTCAGGATCCGGTGCGGTTAGGAAACCGAACCATAGGTGTCAATTTAGCGATTTTCTCGTGGCATTCTTGTGCTATTAAGTCTGAACTGTGATTTTTCTGATTTTTCTGATTTTTCTGATAAGACAACCCATTACAAGCAACTGAATACCGAGTCAATTGAGTCCTGTAGGTGTTTTTGCTTGGTGTCTTTGCTTGGGTGTTTCTGCGGATTTCCGTTAGGTTGAACGGTGTTAAGAAAGCAGATGTGAGTGTGCCAATACCCTCAAATCCAACTTGGTGGCCTATACATTCAAAACGTAGTGAAACCCAACTTCAGCCCGTGATGTGCCGGTGAAGCGCAAAGGCGTTGGGTTTCACTCGGTTTTCTGTTTGCCGTGCGATCTCTGGTGCAGTCTGAGTGTTGTGTTCCTTTTCAGAGTTTTGGGAGTATGCGTTCAACCCAACCTACAGGACTGATAGACACAGAGCCATTCAGTTTTAAGAAATTATGGAGTTTCTCGTCCTTTTTCAGGATCCGGTGCGGTTAGGAAACCGCACCTACTGGGCCTGGGGGTCTAAAATTGAACGAAAAAACCGAAAACTAAATAGCCCTGCTGATAGGCAAAACATAAATTTCACGAACACATAAAAATATGATATACTACAACCAACTGCAACCTAAAGACTTCATACTTCTATTAGGAGCAAAGAGACGATGTTCCCAACGATTGAAGCGCAGACACGACTCCAGACCCCACCAACATGGGCAGTCCTTGAACGTGAACTGATGAATAAAATCAATGACGCGGCTCCGCAGGTTTTGAAGAGATACACACGTCCAGATGGAACGTTGTATTGGCCAACACATCCAGATTTTCAGAGCATTGACGGACTTGATGATGCTTATGAGAGTTTCCATAACTGGCCCCTTTTTTATATGCTCGGTGGCGATGCGCAATTCTTAATTGACGCAGATACGGAATTCGATGTCATCACAAACGATATGGCGCGCTATGGTTCCGGTCACGGTTACCCGATGGTGGTGAAAGAATACCAACCCGGTTATGACTGGTTTCATCAAGGCGAAGGGAACTACCTCTTTTACATGCTCTGCATGGCAGACCCGTCAAACGCTAAGCACCTTGAACGCGCAAAACGGTTTGCTGGTTTTTTTATGAACGAAGACCCGGATGCACAAAACTATGATGCAGAATATAAAATTATCAAGTGTGCTATGAACGGGAGTAAGGGACCGGCGTTCTGGGCTTTTGCTGGACATCCATATTGGCCCTGGGACGGTTACAATATGCCGTTTTACGATATACCGGGCGGCAGGAGCCATGAAGCTGTCAGGGAAAATGAGGAACTGCGCAAGCGCATGGGACAACACATCCGTGAACGGCAAGGCGCAGGAGATACAATCGTCAACCTCGCTGCTACGACCCTTGCTACCAATGCATATTTATTGACTGGTGAAGAAAAATACAAAGCATGGGTACAGGAATATGTCGATGCATGGATAGAACGTACAGCGGAAAACGGTGGTATCGTCCCAGACAATGTCGGACTCTCAGGTAAGGTTGGTGAACATATAGACGGTAAATGGTATGGCTCTTACTACGGATGGAGTTGGCCGCATGGTTGGCATAGCGTTGGGCAAGCGGTAGGTATCGCTGCGCAGAATGCGATGTTGCTCTGGCGAGATTTAGCGTATCTCGATTTTCCGCGCTCACAGATTGATGTTTTAATTCAACGCGGTATTGAGAAGGATGATCTGCTTTACGTCCCCCAGAAGTACGGGGATCCGGGTAAGGTTAACTACGTCCCGGGGGCATGGTTACAATACCCGATGACAAACGAGGATGGAACGGCTCTGCAAGTAGACGGTTGGTTTGAATTCATGCCGATGCACGCCTCAGATGTCGCGCACCTATGGGCAATGTCAATGGCTTCAGCGGATCAAGAACGCGCAGCGAAAATCTCGAAAAAGACGGGATCAAAAGTCGACATCAACGCGTGGCATCATATCAAGGATAGCGGTGGACACGACGGTGCGTGGTTGGCGTATATGCGGGGTGAATATCCGGAATACCCGGCAGCAATCCTTAACCACAACCTCTCCCAAGTTCAGGCA
>JAPPDN010000358.1:0-3060 GCA_028824575.1 Candidatus Poribacteria bacterium
TACGGGATACGGCGACCACTACTCCACGTGGCGGTTCTGGCATCTCGTGTCAACAGGGACGGTGTTGAAAGGGTTTGTACCTTGTTTTCACGCATGAGGGTGTGGAGGAGTGCCATATATTCCTTGGTCGCTAAGCCGAGATTAAACCCAGAGATCTCCTGTTCAAGCCCGAGTTGACCTTCAAGACTACCGACAAGCGGGTTGCCAGGAACCGGGGATACACCGAAGAGTTTGTTCTCTTGCGCTGTGAGTTCAATACCGAGTTTGGTGGTCTCATCAAGCGTCACTTCAAGAATTTGGATGTCTATCCAGACTTGACCTCGTACGAAATCTAATTGCTTAATGAGTGCCCTGACATCAGGGAGATACCGCTGGAGCGTCGTAATAATTAGGGTATTGGTATCACTCTCAGCGAAGACTGTAACTTTTCCACGCAAGGAATTAATATCTTGCTGCTGTTGTCTGCCAGCATTCATAATAAAGAATCTAAAACTACTAAATCCACCATCATCTTCACCTTCCCAGACATCTTCAAGTACATCCTCAAGTGTCTCGGCATCTGCATACTCAAGCCGAATTGCTTCAGTGACTTCTTTTAGGTTCTCAGGTGTAGGGACATCCATAGAGTTGATAAACTCTTCAATGAGTTTAAAGTTACGCTGTGTAGCAGTCGAAATGATGATAGCATTCAGTGTAGGATAGGCTTCAGCGGTGACATTGCCTGCTAACGAACCTTGTGTCTGATTCCGTAGACTACTTCGAGGTAAGTAATAGAAAGAATCTCTACTGCTTCCAGAACTGCCTTGATAGGTGTTATTGATGACAGCGGCGATATTTTGAGCATCGGCGTATTGGAGTCTATACATGCGGGTGCCCCACTCTTGGTCCGGCATGTTGACATCAAGTTTTTCGATGAGGCTATCAATTGTTTCAAAGTTTTGTGAACTGGTTGAGATAAGGATAGCGTTGAGGCGTACATCAGCAACAAGGTGAACCTCGCCTTGCACACCAAATCCGCCACCGCCTTCAGAAGGTTCCCGGTATCTGCGCTCCCACCAGGGACGCTCCCTGTCGCGCCCGGTACTACCCCCTTCAAAAAGATCCTGTAGGCTTGGGACAAGGGTTTGAGCATCCGCAAACTTGAGAAAATAGAGTTTAATTTCTTCTTGCGTTACTTCTTGATCAAGTTCTTGGATAACTTTTTCAATAACCGAAAAGTTGCGTGGATCTGAGGAGACAACAACAACATTGAGTCGGTCATTGTGGGAGACGTTGACGGTTCCAACAATACCTTCTTGGTCAAGCCCTTGTTCGCGTTGCCAGTTTCTTAATTTTGCGCGATCCCAAGCATCCATCCTACGGCGGTCCCCGCCTCTCTCACCGGTGAGTATTTCCTGTAGGGTTTCTGCGACATCCTCAGCAGCTGCATAGTTAAGTCGGAAGGTACGGATCTGCGTTTGTGCGGTGGATGGGACATCAAGGTCCTTGATAATCTCCTGTAGGATAATCAAATTTGCCTCAGAGGCTTTGAGGACAAGTGAATTGGAGTTGGTTTCTGGGATAATTTTGATGGTGCCATCAAGGACTTCGTAACCGGTGCCATCAGCCTTCATCTGTTCGGCTGCGGCTTTTGCCTCTTCCGCAGTCATACGGGATGTCCCGCTATCAGATTGCCTTTCGTCGCGTCCATCTTCTTCTCGAAAAATGTTTGTGAGTGCTTGCGCCAAGGTGTTGGCATCCGCATAAGACAACGGATAAACGAGAATCTTTAATGGGAATCTTTCACTTTGGTCAGCAACTTGTAGAATTGTAACGATTCGGCGTATATTGGAGGAGACATCGGTTATGACAAGAGAGTTTGTTCCGTCATCAGCGGTAATATGCGCCTGCTTGTTGAGCAGAGGCTTAAGGTCATCTACCAGTCGTGAAGCGACAACATTGGTTAATCGAATGATATATGTTTGAATCTCATCGGTCATCTCAACGAGATTCGGGTCAGGTGTGATGCTTTTGACAATGCCTTTTGTAACCATTGCGCGCGAGAAAGTTGTGACTAAGAGTGTGCTATCTGTTTGGATGAGGGTAAGATCGTATTGTGTGAGGACAGTTTTGATTTGCTCAATAACCTCTTCAATCGTCACATTTCTGAGATTAATGAGTGCGAATTTTTTATCTTGAATGTCTTCTTCAGTTGCGATGATAGTCAGGTCTGTTTCCCGGGAGAGCCATTCAAGGACCCCCTTTATCTCTTCACTGGTAAAGTTAAAGTCAAAACGGATTGCGCGCCCCTCTTCGTCGGTCTGTGCGACGCGCATTGTGGGCTGCTGTTCCTGCGCTTGCAGCTCCATAAGCCCTGGGACAAGTAATCCGAAACAGAGTAATGAAATAAATAAGAGTTTTCGTCCTTGCATAACATTCGATCCTTTTTGATTTTATCACATTTTCCTGCAAACCTCGTAGGCGTCTTCTGATGGAAGCGTTCCATAAGAGACCCCAGCAAGATTTAGACAGTTTTTTTAGACTTAAACCGATCTATCAAACTCGGTAAAGTTAAAATATTCGAGCGATAAGAAATATATCAACATTCAAGTTTGTTGCGTCACCCCCGCCACGATTCCGACCGCGTTGTGCTTGAGATTGCGATGCCTGTTTATCCGCGGAAATTCGCAAATCGCGGACTGTTAACCACTTGGCATCTGTTTCAATAAGACGGTTCAAGTTAACGAGTTTTTCGAGATCTGTTTTAAATTTCATTTCAACGGTGTAAAGTTGCGTTTCGTAAGTTGGTGGTGCTAAAGTGAGCTGCGCCAGAAGGGTCGCACTCTGCTCCTGAATCTTTTCAATATATTTGACGAGTGCTGATTGAAGTTCACCTGTGTCTGGGGGTTTTTCAGCGTACTCGTCCGGTACTTGCATAAGAATATCCAACAGTCCACTATCTCTTCGTAACTGGACCTCAACAGTCGCAGGTTTGGCACCAATGCCGAAGATACCCGGCGTAGCAGGCGTTCTAATTTTAAGAACTTGTGCTTCAAAGAAACCTTGCCTGAAATCCGTCGC
>JAPPDN010000358.1:3070-6633 GCA_028824575.1 Candidatus Poribacteria bacterium
GCTGGCACTGGGTGAGCTCCTAGTCGAGAGGTGGGCAGGGTAGCACGCGGTGTAATTGTCGGGACGTGTGCGTCAACGGAACCTTGCCTGAAATCCGTCGCACCACGCAACTGCTGTGTTACCATGCTTTTGATATATCCAGCGAGTTTAGCACGAACAGTGAGCGGCATCGTCTCAGGCATTGAGATGAACTTCCACTGCGCCGCAGCGGCTATTGGGTTTGCTGGCTGTGCTTCATCTATTGGTGCTGGTTCTTCGCTGGATACTGCCTTTCCAGACGCTGTATCTTCATCTGTCTCCTCCACTTTTTCATCCGTGTCTAACTCAGATTCTGTTCCAGACAGCCATGCGTCCATCAACATATCAAATGATTCAGCTTCTGCCGCCTGCTCTGCTATCTCTGTAAGTTCGCTTTCCTCGGCTTCTATATGTTTGAGATAGAGATAGAGGACAAGACGCTCTCGATTTTGCATTGTTAATTTTTGGGTCTGTTTACCGGTTCCAGGTTTCGTCAGAAGTTGATAATTCTGCTGGATACCGGCACGTTTAACCAATGCATCAACGCGCGCGCGAATGACAGTCTCTGGAAGCTGCGTATCAAAGAGCGTTGCGGTTCCTTGGTTACCGCTCCGTGCTTGCTGATCTTCTGTACCTGCCAATCCGGTTGCTTTATAGATCTCGGACTCAATTGGTTTAAGCACCTCGGCAGCATGTACTAAATTTTCAGCATTCAACAACTCTTCCTGTTTAGCTTTCGTACTCTGATTTGCAAACAAACGATAAAAGGCAGGAACGCCTTGTATGAGAAGCAAAATTAGAAGCACCGCGCCCAAAATACCGAGCAGAATTCTGGTCCGTGGTGTTAATTGAAAATCCAGTTCCATAAATTTATCCTCTGTAAAAGTGCCATCTTTGTTTTGCAGTAGTGTATATTTTATTCTTCTTTTTCGACTTTTTCATTTTCAAGGTTTGTTGATGTCGGGGGCGCGACGGAAAATTCCGTCTGCCTTTCTGGTTCATCGACTTGAGGATCGGGCATCGGGTAGCGTTTTTTAGCGAATGCCCGTACAGCAGCAGATTTTAAGTTACACCGCACCTGCACTTGGAAAATCTGTTTTCTGTTTTGAGAAATGGTTGTAACTTCACCCGGTCGAACATTGGTAAAAACCCCAGAACGATCAAGGGCACCTAAAAGGTTATTTATGGCGTTATGCGAAGCACCCTCCAAATTGAAGGTAATGCGCGCTGTCTCAGGCGTATGGAGATTGGTAATATTGAAATTTGTCCAAGCAACCTGTGTTCTATCACGAAACATCTCACTGAGTGCGTGTAAAATATCAAGCGGTGAGATGTTATGTGCCAACATCTCTGTAAGTGCCAATTCGCGTCCAAGTTGTGCTTTTGCGGCAGCCACCGGTTGGGCGTAACCCGCAAGTTGTGTCTCTACCATTTCCGCCCTATGTTTTTGTGAGCGTTGAAGGGTATAACCGCCAAAAAGGAGTCCGCCAATCACCAAAACGCCCAACCCAGTTGTAGCAAAAATCTGTTGCTGCCGTGTGGTTTGTGTTAGTGTCTCGGCTGCCTCCTTTGGCAACAAGGATATCTGCGTTTCCGGATTCAAAGTAGCCAGCCCAACACCTAATGGAACAGCAAATGTATCACCCCATTCGTCGAGTATAGTTTTGACTTCCGCTCGCTCAGGGTCAATTTTAATAGCTGCTTGTTGTTCAATAGTATGAAGTGGATTCCATAAGTAGGTCGGAATGTCGAGTTCCGCTGCTAAAACGGTTGCGAGATCAGGAACACGCGCCCCACCACCACATAACCAGAGTTCGGTTTTCGCTTCGGAGCGTGTAGTCCCGCCCAATATATCGGTTTCTTCCGCTGTGCCAAAATTATCCGTATCCC
Organism: Candidatus Poribacteria bacterium; assembly: GCA_028824575.1. Lineage (GTDB taxonomy): Bacteria > Poribacteria > WGA-4E > WGA-4E > WGA-3G > WGA-3G. The sequence goes on from JAPPDN010000358.1 coordinate 4,979, forward strand.
GATGTGCAGTCGCAGCGGCAATAGAACGCTGGAGTTCGCTGATCAACTCGGCTGTCCACGCAGAGGTGGGTGCCTCATCTGCGGAGATATGCCGTTTTTCTTGCGCAGCGGTTTCAGGATCAACGTTCAATGCCCGACTGACATGCTCAGATAGATTGTCACCGCCCAAGCGAAAACTTCGCGAAAACCGGAGTGCGCCGTCCTCAACAAAACAAAAGTCTGTTTGCGCAGCACCGATGTCGACAATGAACGTAGGTTCGGTGGATCCGCTGTTCATTGCGGCTTCAGCGATGGCTATCATTGAAGGCGTAACGCCCGATGCGGACACACCAATCTGCTCAAGGATATCCAGATATCCTGTGACCGATGCGCGCCGAGTAGATATCAACTCTACCGAGGTCGTTTCTGCTGTTCGGTGTATATCGTGGTAAGTAAAGATCGCTTCCTCAATCCGAAAAGGCAGCTCTGCTTCTGCAGCGATTTCGACGATATTCGCGAGTTGATCATCAGTTGCTGCAGGTAAGTTGGCTAAACGTTTTGTGTTTACCAAGGATCGCGGCAGCGCGAGAACAACTTCCGTCTTATGCCTGTTGAATAGCGAATTTAAGTGCCCCTGTTTCGGTGGTTTGCCTAAGGTTGACCAGAGGTTCTGCATCAACGCCGCCATCTGCTGTCGGTCATCCCTGTTCGCATACGTCACAACACCTGCGTTGATAAGACGCACACTTGCAGATGACTGTTCAAGTTGAACCATTTTCGCTGTGTGTGTGCCGATATCTACCGCCACAACTCGTTTTTTCGCCATTTTTGCTCAGCCGTCAACCATCGGTTTCCGTCAGCGCATTAGCCGTCAGCCATCAGCCGTTAGCAGTCAGCAAGAGAACATAATTTAATCAGAAAACTCTTTACTGAAAGCCGAAAGCCGAAAGCCATTTCGCTGAAATCCGATGGCTGATAGCCACTCCTCTAATCCTGTCTCCAATATTGGACGACGACTTGGTCACCCGTCCGGTCAATGATACCAATACAGGTCGAGATAACTTTACCTGCAGCATCGACACCGTTCGCCGCAATACGATATCCATGTGAACGGTAGGTTACCCAATCGACGACTTCCCTGAACGTTTCAAAGTCAATCTCCTCAAGGTCTGAGAGTTGTGAAATGTTAGTGAACGGGTTTCCCTTTATCTCTTCATCGGTATAATTCTGTATCGGTGAATCGTCGGGTGGATCTTGTTCACGGCGTTCAACGATCGCCTGCGCTTTTTGCGAATCCATCCCGGGTAGCAGTGCTAAGATTTCAGCCGACGCAGTGTTTATGTTAATAAGTCCGCTGCGGGTATCTCCATCTTTAAGGGTTATTTTATCAACGATACCGATAAATTCTTGCCGCGTTAACATTGTGACATCTTTAACAGCATCTATGTTCTGAAAAAGTCCTTGGGAGTCGCGATGCTCGACGATACGTTGGGCAATACCTTCGTCAATACCCTGCAAGGATTGCAAGGTTTCGACATCAGCGGTATTAATGTTGACTTGTCCCTCTTCGCCTTGTTGTGGTCCCTGTCCGCCCCCTTGGCGCGGCGGTCCGTTTCCTTGTGAATTGTTCGTTTCTCCATCGTCTTCATTTCCACCGTAATCTTCAGTGGTGATTT
>JAPPDN010000252.1 GCA_028824575.1 Candidatus Poribacteria bacterium
TGGTGCTGCTGTGGCTGCAGTGCCATATTCGTCTGCGGCGGTGAGACAAGCAAAAATCGTTTCGTCAGTCACAAAAGGGCGTACCCCGTCGTGAACAATAACAAAATCAACATCCGCCGAAAGTGCACGTACACCGTTATAGACAGACCTCTGTCGAGTTTCCCCTCCTGCGACGAGTTTCTGTACCTTTGTAAAGGGATATGGGTCCAACACGGTTTTACAACATTCGCTGAAATCACCTTCGTCAACGATGACGACAATCGCATCCACAGCAGTATTTTGCTCAAACCGCTGGATAGTATGCGCCAAAATAGGCTTCTTTGCCAATTTTAGGTACGGTTTTTTAAGCGAGTGTGCCATCCGGTTCCCTTTACCAGCTGCGGGGATAAGGGTGTACACTTTGCTGTTCATCAGTGCCCATTTCATCTTCTTTGATACGTGTGAAAATCATCTGCCCTGCACTCGTCCGTAGCATCTGCGTAACCTCAACGTTAAGCGTTTTCCCGATGTAGGGCTTTCCTTCTTCAACGATGACCATAGTTCCATCATCAAGGTAACCGACCCCTTGATTCGGTTCTTTCCCTTCTTTAAGAAGGAGCACTTGAATCACTTCCCCCGCAATCACGACAGGACGCACAGCATTTGATAATTCATTGATATTAAGCACCTTCACACTTTGTAATTCTGCGACCTTGTTGAGATTTAGATCGTTAGTTACGATTGTGGCATCTCGCTTTTGCGCGAGATGTACTAACTTCGCATCCACTTCTGGTAGATGTGGCACCTCCTCCTCAGTGATCTCAACAACAATCGCCGGATTGTTCTGAAGTGCTCGGAGAATATCAAAACCGCGCCGCCCTTTATTTCGGCGAAGGGGCTCTGTAGAATCTGCAATATGTTGCAATTCATTGAGAACAAACCGTGGGATAACAAGCGTTCCTTCAATGAATTTTGTCTGACAGATTTCAAGAATCCTACCATCAATAATAACACTTGTGTCTAAAATTTTTAAGCTATTTGTAACTTTCCCAGCTCGCGATTCGCCAGTTCGGTTAGACGCATCTGATCCGAAGACATGGGATAAATTCACCGATGTAGAGAGTCGGTAGCCACCCATAAGCCCCGCGTACCCTATACCGAGGCCAATCACCAGTTTGAGATTATCATTAGATAGAGAAAAAAGGCTTAATACACCACAGGAAATTAATAGGCCAATAGAGAGTCCTATTGCACTGGCAACAATACCACGCAGATTAGGTATATGTAGGCAGAATTCTGCGCCAACAAGGATCAGTGCTACAACAAATCCAATAAGCGTAAATAATGGGTTGTCGTAGACGATATAACAACCCGCTGCGCTTGCGAGTATAAAAAAGAGACGAATCCCCCAAACTTGCATTTTTTGTCCTTTACTTTCTTTATCCAAGTACCCTATCACTCGCAGTCGCGGTTGCTATCCACGCTTACAAGATCCCCGGGTTCTACGCATCTGCTCTCGGATTTGCAGATGCCCCTTTTGCACACCAATTCAATAACATTTACATTTAATCTCAATGAAAACTAACAAATCACGAATCGTATCAACGTGAGTTCGACCTAAGCATATAGGACCTGAGGGTGGGTAACTCGGAAATTGTTAAAACCGAACACATTAGAGTCATTTAAGCAAGTTTCATGCCAATACTTAGTAATACTTAATATTCGCGTTAAAATTATCACTGCAATCCCCAGGATACCTTTACTGCAACGCGTCCAAAACCTATATGTATACTGGTTCATCAAGATAAATAGAAGTATCTGTTCTTTTCAAAAAACTGCTGTTGATGCAGAATAGATAGATTTTTGCAAATCTCCTCTATTGGGATTCGCAAAAATTGTAGAATATCGTGCAAAAATTGCACGTAACCTGAAAAAATTAATACTTTACCAACTTAGATATGGGGATTCCTTGTAACATTTACCATTAATATAACGGTCATTTGGTAGAAAAATACGGAATTTTCAACAGACTTTGGTGATAATCCACTCAAGCGATAGAAAGCCCATAAATGCTTGGACCCACTTATATTATAAGCCATCTCATACATAAATTGTAGGTACGCGTCTTTGAATCCTGCTCAAGAGAACCGTATTTATGAGATAGCCGCTGAAATATACAACTATTGAAACAGCGTTGGTGGCGAGACAGGAAACCTTATCTACAATAAAGTAGGATTTAGGTCCTAATACGTCTACATATTCCCAATTTTTGCTATACGTTAGCAAAAAATGCCGATTCAATTGCCAAAACCGTATAAAGACAATATTATTTTTTTTTTAATTTATTCAATAATGGCATCTTTATAGGGTAATAATAGCATAATCCGAAAAATTAACCAAGATGAAAGTAACAATAGGAGGCAACTTGGGTTATTATAACAAAGCCGCTAAGCTATCATATACATCATTAACACCGACGAGTTCAATGTCCTCATCAATATTTAATCCTTTACGGTTGTATTCGGGAAAGACCGCTCGCTTGAAACCCAATTTTGCGGCTTCTCGGATCCGCCTGTCAACATGCGTGACAGGTCGAATTTCGCCTCCGAGTCCGACTTCTCCAATCATTACAGTTTGCCGATCTATAGGCATATCCCGATGACTTGAAGATATAGCCATCAGTACGCCGAGGTCTATACCGGGTTCATCAATACGTAATCCGCCAGTAATGTTAACAAAGACATCGGAATCCCCAACGTCGATCCCGACGCGTTTATTGAGTACTGCGATGAGCAGTGCGATTCGATGTCGGTCAACACCAGTCGCTGTATTGCGAGGATTTCCGTAATTGGTAGGTACCACGAGTGCCTGTACCTCCATGAGTAAAGGACGTGTCCCTTCCATACTTGAGACGACGACGGATCCTGACACCTGTTCTTCCCTATCGCTCAAAAAAATCTCTGAAGGGTTCATCACATCCGCAAGCCCAGTGTTTCGCATTTCAAATATTCCGATTTCGTTTGTCGAACCGAATCGATTTTTGATCGCTCGGAGGACGCGATAGATATGATGCCCTTCGCCTTCAAAATAGAGCACAGTATCGACCATGTGTTCCAAGACGCGGGGTCCAGCAATTGCGCCCTCCTTTGTCACATGCCCGACAAGAAATATCGGAATATTGCGATTCTTTGCGCAAATTAGGAGATGTCCAGTACACTCACGAATCTGCGTAACACTCCCCGGGGCAGATTGAATACTTGTCAAATAGACGGCTTGGATAGAATCGATGACGACGACCTTCGGTTTCTGGGCATCAATATGTTTTTCAATCTGTTCCAAGTCATTTTCACAGAGTACATAGAGTGTATCAGACTTTACACCGAGTCGAGTTGCCCTGAGTTTTGTCTGACTCACAGACTCCTCGCCGGAGACATAAAGTACCTCGCCATAATTCCGGCTCAACGCGTCACTCGCCTGGAGCAATAAGGTAGATTTACCTATCCCTGGATCTCCACCGATAAGGACGACTGCCCCCGGGACAATGCCACCACCAAGTACCCTATCAAACTCTGACATTCCTGTCAAGTGGCGTTCTACCTCACTCGCTGTAACCTGCGAGATCGGTTCAGGTTCACGAGATGCTTGTCCGATTCCGCGATGTCTTGATGGCGTAATGAGGGTTTCGACTTCTTCGGCGAAGCTTTGCCAACTTTTACAACTCGGACAGCGTCCGAGCGTCTTTGGCGTTATATATCCACACTCTTGACAGACAAATCTACGTTTTTCTCGTGCCATCTTTAATGCTACCCATCACTCCAATGCTGTGGAAGTTTGAAATAAGCCTTCTCGCCCTGTTCATATTACCACTCGCTGTTGAAAAAGCGGAATCCGGTTGTCCAACGTCTTCCATCCGCATCGGTTAAATTCTCAGCGCCGAGCAGGAGTTGCCCGTATCGGAAGAATCGCAGTGCGACTTCTGTGTTCAATTCTGGTTCACGACTTGTTAACCCGACACCTTCGACACTTAAACCTAAACGTCGGGACCACAACCAGAAATCTATACCCACACCGACCCTGGAACGCATGAAGCCAGCCCGTGTGCGAAGGTAGTCTGTTAGATCGTGTGCATACTGAACTTCAAACCGAACTGTTTCGTCCCGAACACCGACACCAATCCTGTAATGTGCCTTTGATTGTGGTGAGAGAATAAACGCCAGTTCGTTGTAAAGCCGCTCTTCAAGGCTTAGATATCGGAGTTCATAATCCCATCCAAACTGTAGCGGCGATTCAAAACGTCCGATCCGTTCATTGGTTCGTTGTGAGAGTTCTGTTACAGCGTTCATCGTCTCATTAAGATTTTGCAAAGTGCCTCGAACTTCTTGAAGCGGTTTCGGTGAATTAAGCAGCTGCGCAACAGTGCCTTCACCCTTATTGAGTGTAGTCAGGAGATGGCTGAAATTCGTCTCTAATGTATTGATTGCGTCGGTTGTTTTTTGTAAATTCTCCAAGATTGGTGCTATATTGGCTTCCCCGGTTTTAATGGCATCGCTGCCTTGTGAAACAAGCGTGGAAACTTGGTTGGCTAACGTATTAAAGTCTGAACGAAAATCCTGTGCGATTTGCCGAAATTCGGATGTAGTTGCGCGTACATCGGTAAAAATGGTGTTCAGTTTTGGTGAGTTTTGGTTCAGGAGTCCTAAGATTTCGCGCGTAATATCACTCACATGACTACTGACCATGAGAGAATCGCCTTCCAACTGGGTAATAAGATTGTTGACCTTTACAAGGGTTTCTTGAAAGCGTTTATCGTTTTCCAATGCAAGTTGCGTTAAAGTTTTGACTGTTTCTCCAGAGTCAACACTTAATTTCTCAATGGTTTTTCCGGTGAGCGCAACCACTTGTCGAATTTCTTTAATAGCGAGTTGGATTGCTTCCTGGTTGGCTTGCAGGACTTCGTTGGCAGCGGTCGTGAGTTCAATCGCCTGTGTCATGCCTGCACTTGTCTGCTCAAGGAGTTCTAAGGCGTTAACGGGATCTTTTCCAACAATCGGCAGATTCGCGGGTTTCAAGGGTGGATTCCCAATAGGTCCATTGTCAAGCGCGATGTAAACCTCTCCGACGAAGCCATTCATCGAAATCCTTGCCCCGCAGTCTTCCCGCAACCATTTAAACCCATTTTTGACTTTCGCTCTGATATGGACATCATTGGTATCGGGGCGGAGTTCAATAGCCGTCACTTTACCGATTGACACACCGGATAGGTAGACCCCTGCGCCGACATAAAGCCCATTGACAGATCGGAATTGGAAAGTCAATTCATCGCCAGCGGCTGCCCAGGGCCAATTTTCGGCATTTATAAGAAGAACGGTCAATAAAATGATTGCGATTAGAACCATTACACCGACTTTTACAGACGCAGTCCAAAAATTCATGTTACCTCCCGAGATACTCTTTCAAAATAGGGTTCTCCATGTTGAGGATTTGGTCGGGTGCCCCAAATAAGACAAATTGTTGTACAATCGGATTATCAACGTTGATAATTTCGTCAGGATTCCCATAAGCGACCTGCTTGCCGTCATGAATCATAGCCATTCGGGTTGCAACGCTAAAGGCACTGTGCATATCGTGTGTGACGACAACAGAGGTGACTTGCAGGCGTTCGTGTAAATCGCAGATGAGTTGATTAATTTCGGTACAGGTAACTGGGTCAAGTCCGGTCGTCGGTTCATCGTACAAAATAACTTCCGGATCGAAAGCGAGTGCTCGGGCGAGTCCGACCCGTTTCCGCATGCCGCCGCTCAATTCCGCGGGGCGTAAATCTTGAACGCCTTCTAAATCTACAAGTTCAAGTTTCTCATCAACTATTTTACGCATCTCCTGTTTGCTGTAGTCTGTATGCTGATCGAGCATAAAGGCAACGTTTTCAGCGACAGTCATGGAATCAAACAAGGCAGCGGACTGGAATAACATCCCAATTTTTTGACGGAGGATATTTATTTTTTTGGTTTTCAGTTTTGAGATTTCTGTGCCATCAAACCAAATTTCACCAGAATCCGCAGCAATAAGTCCGGTGATAATTTTCAGTAGGATGCTCTTACCAGACCCACTTCGTCCCATAATGACAAGGGTTTCGCCGCGTGGAATCTCAAGGTTCAAGCCGTTTAGGACATTCTTCTCACCAAAATTTTTGGTAATATTTCTAACTGAAATCATACTTTCTGAGTGCAAGGCGTGATAGAAGGATCAGTTCATCCGGTAGGGTTGATCGTCTGGTAGCGCGTGAAGTCCGCCTTGAACACCGCCAATCATATCAACCCCAAGATGTTAAAGAGGATGTGGTTTAAGACGAAGTCTAAAATAAGAATAGTGATCAGCGAAATAACAGCGGAGCCGGTTGTAGCAATGCCGACCCCTTCAGCGCCGCCCGCGGTGGAGATGCTAAACCCCTTGTAGCAGCCCACTGCCGCGATCGCCATACCGAAGGAGGTTGCCTTAATTAAACTAATGAGCACACTACCGACGAAAAGATTTTTTTGAGCCTCCAAAAGAAAAAAGTAGCCGTTGACATCAAAGAAGGTAACAACAGCAATAAACCCACCAGCAATACCTGCGAAGGTTGAAAAGATAGTCAACGTCGGTAG
>JAPPDN010000492.1 GCA_028824575.1 Candidatus Poribacteria bacterium
GGGTTCTACCGGGTGCGCCGGGTAATAGTTTTCCATGGCCGCACCTCATTGTAGTATCGATCTCCAGACCGAAGTGTTTGAATTTGCCTCACACAGCAAAAATTATGAAAAAAGGTTTAACTTTTTAGTAGGTATGTGATATGCTATTAAGTGTAATTCTCTAATATATCTTACAACCTATCTCATAAATCGTAGGCGGGGTTTGTACCCCCGATCTACCACCTCCGCACTCAGGTGAATTGGGACAAATTGTATTTATGAGACAGACTCTAATATTAGCTTGCAAGTTTAGGAAGCCGCATAGGCGAAAGATAAAGCGAATTCGGTATAACCATTGGAGGCAGTTAATGGCTCAACTCACACAAGACGAAATTGTAAAAAGATGCCAAGCCGGTGAATCCTGTTCTGGTGAAAATCTTGCAAACCTTGATTTAGCGAACCAATCGCTCGCGGGCATTGATTTATCGACAGCAGACTTGAGCGGTACCGACCTACGGAACACGGACTTAACGGATGCGAATCTCAACGATGCGAATCTCACCGGTGCGGACCTTTCGGGTGCTACACTTCATCGCACGTATCTGGTCGGTAGTAATTTAACGGACGCGAACCTTGAGGAAGCGAACTTACGTGGTGCTTTCCTGAGCGGAAGCCTGCTCTGCGGTACGAACTTCAAGCGTGCCGACCTACGCCGTGCCACTCTCGGTTGCCCAAAATGTGAGGTGCCGGGACCTTTCGGGTCACTCACCAGTTTTGAGAATGCGAACCTTGAAGAGGCAATCTTTGGTGAAATCAAACTGAAAGGCACCGTTTTGCTCGGTGCTAACTTCAAAGATGCGTATCTATATGAGGTTGACCTCTCTGAAGCCGTCTATCGCGAATCCGATCTCGAAGGTGCTATCACCAAAAAAGGACGAAATTAAGCAGCTGATCTCTGAGTTTCAGCGTCGTTTGCCGGTTTCCGAAACTTGTTATTCAAGGGTCGTCCGAGCACTCACTGGCAATTCTGCCTTATAGTCTCAATCCATGGGTTGTGCTTACGACTCCGAGATTGGGACTAAAATACTTAATAGCACTTCCCCTCTTTCCTATTATATGTGACGTTAACATAACACAAGAGGTTTACGTAAAATGCATTTTTTTTGCATGGGATAATTCTCGGACGATTTTCTAAGCAATATTAAGAAACAAATTTCATGTTTTGAGGAAGGGTGGAAAACTGCAAGACTGGAAGAAACACTACGTTCACTATCTTCTTAGGGGAAACATCCAAGCAAAAACACTTCCCTACTTCCAATCTTCCAACTGAACCAGTTAACTGAGTTGCATCTCACAAAATTTCTTATATAACCCGCCCTTTGCTAACAGTGTTTGGTGTGTTCCGGTTTCCAAAATCTCTCCATCCTTGATAACAAGAATTTTATCAGCCCGGACAACCGTTGATAGCCGATGTGCAATAATAAAACTGGTTCTTCCTTCCATCAGGTTTGTCAACGATTCTTGAATGAGTGCTTCTGACTGCGTATCGAGTGAAGATGTGGCTTCGTCTAAAACGAGAATCGGTGCGTCTTTTAGGAGTGCCCGTGCGATAGAGAGACGTTGCTGTTCGCCACCGGAGAGTTTTACACCTGCCTCGCCTATTGGCGTAGCGTAGCCCTTCGGAATTTTTGTGATAAACTCGTGCGCGTTTGCCTTCTGCGCCGCTGCAATGATCGCTGCGTCGGTAGCACCCGGGCAGCCATAACCGATATTTTCCAAAATCGTTCCGTCAAAGAGGAACGTGTCCTGTGGAACGAGTGCAATACTTTGTCGCAAGGACTCGAGTTTTACTTCAGAAATAGACACACCGTCAATCAAAATCTTCCCCGAATTGACTTCATAGAAACGCAGCAGCAGGTTGAGGAGCGTCGTCTTGCCACTGCCGCTGGGTCCGACGAGTGCGACGACTTCACCCGGTTCCGCCTCAAACGTTACGTTATCAATAACAGGTTTGGAAGGTGCTTGCTGGTTTTCTGCATCTTGCGAATAAGCGAAGGTGACGTTTTGGAATGTGACGGATCCGTGGATATTCTGGAGTTCGATACCGTCTATCGACTTCTCCGTCAAGAGGTCGCGTTCTCCTGCCCCATTTTGCTTGGTTGCCTCGGTTCCGAAATCAAGGAGATAAAAAATGCGTTCTGCAGAAACAAGGCATTGCTGTAAAGCGGTGTTGACGTTGCCAATCGTCTTAATCGGTTTGAACATGTAGCTGACCATACCGATGTAACTGATGAACCACCCTATAGAAAGCTGACCATTAATCACTTGCCAACAGCATAACCCAAAAACCGTTGCAATCCCAATAGCACCCAACCATTCAATCAGAGGGGGGAGGAGCGCTGCGAAACGGGCACGCCGAATCGCTGAGCAGTATTGACTCCAATTAATGGTTCGGAAACGTTCTGTTTCCGTCTGCTCAGATGTAAAACTTTTGATAATTTTGATTCCAGAAAATGTCTCTTTGAGTTGTGAATAGATGTCTGCACTCTGCTGTTGAATCTCTATGCTGGCACTACGAATTCGCCTCCCAACAAGTGTAATCAAATAAGCGAGCAGCGGAAGGAGCAATAAAACAAAGAAGGTAAGTTTGAAACTATCAATTAGCATCACAGAAACGAAAAAGACAACAAGAACAACAGCCCGTATGATACCCGCCATCGCGGCAACAAGCGTCTGCCAGACTCGAACATCTTCGGTGATCCGTGTCATGAGGTCGCCGGTGCGTTCTTCGCGTAAAACACCTAACGGTGCAGAAACAATTCGCTCGTAGAGGGCATTCCGTAACCGAAAGGCGAGTTTATGCCCGACACGCGCCATCACATAATCGTTGCCGTAAACAAAAAAACCTTTGATGAGAACGAGAATAAGCATTCCACCGAGTAGCCATAAAAAGTATTTAAGCGCGTCGTCAGCATCTACTAATACCACCTCAAAACCATCAAAAGCGAACATTCCGTCATTGCCCTCGCGCTGGAAGTAACGGACAGATACAGGTTCGTCAAACGAATTGCCACTGACAGCTTCAAGCGCGTTAACCGCATCATGCAAAACAAGTTGAAGGACACCTAAGTCACACACGGCGCCCACCAATGCGAAAGCCATCGCCAAGAGAATGGAACCGGTGTAAGGTGTGTGATACCGCACAAACCGTTTAAAGATTGGGTTTTTTGTTTTTTTTACTAATAGCATCGCTATGATCTTCCCGATGGTCAGATCATCGGTTTATGATTATGGTTATAGTTTTCGGTAAACCCTTGCGAGTTTTAACCGACTATTTTAGTTGGTAATCACCGAATTGAATGGCATACGCCTGTCCTGCTGCATCGCCCATGTTTAAAAAAGGGCAACGGATGCTGAGTTCTCGCTTTTGGAAGTCCACAGCCTCAATGACACCGATGGCAGAAGTTTTACCGGTACTGTCGATTAATCCAACCAAGCGGCGTTTAAAGTAGGTAGAGACCTCGACTGTAACACGCGTCAAACTTAAATAATTTTTAATATGGATGATAGTTGCTTTGGAAAGATGTTTCGACACAATGCAGCATAAGGTGCGATTTCCCCATTCGGCATGGTAAACTTGCGTCTCTGCAAGCCCGGAGAGGATTTCTAACTCTTTCTCATTTGCAATACGCCCCATAAAAAAAGGAGTGCGCCCACCACGAACCTGCTCAAAAGGGAGTTGTTGGACGCGACTCTCAGAGAAGTACGTATCAAATCGGTGTTTTCGGTACCGACTTCGTGTATTACCACTTTTCAATCGAGCACTCTGGTGTGGCAGGAGATAATGAATATTGAGCCACGCCTGTTGACTGTAGCATGCTGTTATCTGCTTGAATTCGATGGAACGCCCCATGCAAATGAGGTGGTTGGGTCTGATGAGTTCAATCTTATGCTGTTTGAGAATGACTGCGGCGGGATCATGAACATAACCGGTGGTATCAACAATAATGAAATCGGCATCGGTTTCACGTGCGTTATCTACCATCAGACGTGTTCCTGTGAGGGTCTCAAGGAAGTGTCCTTTCGGCGACACATCACCGACGAAATAGAGCCGATCCGCGGTGCCATCAAATACAATATTCTTTTCTACTCGGTTTTGTCCGCTTTCTAAAATCGATTCCTGTTCTGATGGTAATTGGATTTCACTTCGCGGTCCGAAGGACTTCACACCGATTGTGGTAGGAGGCCCGATTTGGGACTGACCGACATCTGCATCTACGCAAGCGACTTTAAACCCCTTTGCGAGTGCAAAGTCGGCTAAAAAACGGCAAAAAGTCGATTTTCCTGTATCGGTCGCGCCTATCACAAGTACAATCTGTTGCGGCTTGACAACTCGACCCGCAAGTTTTCGCCAGTCAGGGTTAACTTGGTAGGTGTCATCCATCTTCCTGTCTCATCATGCGGAGAATTTAGTCACCAAGGCTCATTTGATAACGGAAAGTGACACCCGGGGGACTGAACATCTCATCAAAAAGTGGCATCTGTTTAATACCGACGAGTTGTTCAAACAGCGATGTTTTCCTTTCCTTACGTAGCACCTTAGGTTTCCCCTCGATGCCTCCCAATTCTCCAGCGATTTTGATTGCATCAGGTAGGTTGCCGAGTTGGTCGATCAGTTTTGAATCCAACGCCTGTTTTCCAGAGAAAATCCGTCCATCTGCGAGTTCGGCGACTTCCACACGGGTTAAAACGTTCCCGCGCGCCTCAGCGATCGTATCCACAAATTGATTGTAAACATCATCGACAGTGGCTTGGAGCACCGCCCGTTCCTGCTCCGTCAATGTGCGGAAAGGTGAGCCTGTGTCCTTAAATTGGCCGCTCTTAATGACTTGGTGTTCTAATCCGACTTTGTCGTACAAGCCCTTCATTCGCGTGAACTGCATAATAACGCCGATGCTACCGGTTAATGTGCCGGGGTTCGCGAGGATTGTGTCGGCTGCACAGGCAATATAATAACCGCCTGATGCTGCACTGCCGCCCATTGAAGCGACTATCGGTTTTTCTATCTTCTCCAATTCGCTGTAGATTTCCTGGACAGGGGCGACACTCCCACCGGGTGAATCAATTCTAAGAACAATCGCCTTGACACTCGGATCATCGCGATAGGCGTGAATGCGTTTAATCGTTGCATCGGATTTGGAGATAATTCCTGTGACATCTATCACAGCGACCTTGTCTCCAAGTGATGCCCCGCCCCCTATTGAACGTAACAAAATGAGCATCAAGAAAAACAAGCCGACGATAGTGCCTAAAATGATAAAAACACGTCTCTTCTTCATATTTTAGAGTTACCAGTTATCAGTTGTCAGTTGTCAGTTAAAGAGGCTATTAGTTATCAGCAGCCAACAGGGGAGAAAAAAAGTGTTAGTCTATCGTCTAACGATAACGACCCAGAATGTTTTTAACAACCATCCTATATCGGAGGCGATGCTCTGTGTTGCGACATAGTGAAGATCCAAAGCGAGTTTTTTGGGCATCAACTCTGTGATATAATAATGCTCCGCATCCTGTTGCCCTCTTAGTTTCTCCTCCTCATCACGGTTAGCGAGTTGCGAGGGGCCGGTCATCCCCGGTTTTACCTGCAGCACCTGTTTCTGTATTTCCGTATAGTGTTTAACGTAATCAGGAGCCTCTGGACGTGGTCCGATGAGACTCATCTCTCCTTTGATAACATTGATTAGATTCGGGAGTTCGTCAAGTTTTGTCCATCTCAAAAACCTGCCGATGGGTGTAATCCGTGTGTCCCGATAGGTTGTCAAGCTCCCTCCAAGTGTATCCGCGTTGACGACCATAGTCCTGAATTTATACATTTCAAAGAGAGTTTCGTGCTTGCCAACCCGCTTTGCTTTGTAAAACACAGGTCCCTTGGATTGCCACTTTGCGAGCAGACTACCGAGAAAAAAAAGGGGGGACAGCAGTAGGAGTGCGATAACCGCAAACACGAGATCAAATGTCCGTTTCACCCAAGCAGCCTTGGATTCGATAATGACATCTGGGGAGTCTACAGTTTGCGACATGTGATTACCCTACCTTATAGCGTTAGCGGCGATTTGCGGTAGCGGTTTTCGTTTCAGCGGGGAACTGAACAATCTCAGACCCGCTCTCCGTATCCGTCTCTGTAATGAACGCCCGGTTCGGTTGATATGTTGGCACCAATTCTTGGAATTTAGCGACAATCCCTTCTGCGTCGAGTCCATCTGCGAGCTGCGAAAGTTCATCAATCTGAGAAAGGAGTTGACGTTCCTCAATCGCTTCCAATTGTGCGACAAAGATACGTTGATGCTTTGTCGCTGTAACGCCTTCTTTCGGTGTAAGGAGTTCTTCATATAACTTCTCGCCGGGTTCCAGACCCGTAAATGCGATCTTGATGTCTCTGTCCACCTCAAGTCCAGAGAGTCGGATGAGATCTTGCGCGAGGTCAAGAATTTTAATAGGTTCGCCCATGTCCAACATCAGAATTTCGACACCATTTCCCATATCTCCTGCTTGGATGAGCAATTGGACGGCTTCAGGAATCGTCAA
>JAPPDN010000129.1 GCA_028824575.1 Candidatus Poribacteria bacterium
GGTCAGTCTTATGTCCTTCTCGTCTCCATGTTTGGAACGAGAGGGCTTTTTTAATTTCATCTCCTTCTGCTCATTTTTCTCCGTTGTCGGAAAATGGGTGTCTGTTCCGATTTATGCGAGTGTGTTGCTCAGCGTGTCTTAAAAAATTGCTACTGAGTTACGAAAGGGTATCAACCTGAACCAAAAACCCGTTTTGGTTCTCACTGCGAAGCAGGACAAAACGGTCAAAAAACCTAATATTTAAAAAAAGGAAATTGGCATGGAACTTTCAGGAGCACAAATCCTGGTTGACGGTCTCAAGCGGGAAGGTGTCGAATATATCTTCGGTGTGAACGGTGGCGCAGCGATGCCGATTTTTGATGCCTTGTACGGCGAGACTGAAATCAAATTGATTCCGATGCGGCATGAACAAGGGGCTTCCCACGCCGCTGATGGCTACGCACGCGCCACCGGGAAAGTCGGTGTTGCACTCGCAACCTCCGGTCCCGGTGCTACCAATCTCGTCACCGGTATCGCTACTGCCTATATGGACTCCATTCCGATGGTCGCGATTACTGGACAGGTTTTCACACACTATATCGGCAGTGATGCTTTCCAAGAATGCGATGTTATCGGCGTGACACGACCGATCTGTAAGCACAGCTACCTCATTACAAGCAGTGACGAAATCGCAGATGTTGTCGCTGAAGCGTTTCACATCGCGAAAACCGGGAAACCGGGGCCTGTTATTATTGACATCGCCAAAGATGCGCAGATACATGAAGCACTGTTTGAGTATCCAGAAACGGTTGACATCCGTAGCTACAAACCTCAAGTTCATGGCGATCCGGCACAAATTGCCAAGGCGGCGGCACTGATAAAAGAAGCCAAACGCCCTATGCTTTATGCCGGTGGCGGTGTAGTCCTTGCGAATGCCAGCGAAGAACTACGGCAGCTGACCTTGAATACACAGATCCCGATTACCGTTACCTTGATGGGACTTGGCGCGTTCCCTGAAACGCATCCGTTAGCGATGGAGATGCCCGGCATGCACGGCTCCTGTTGCGCAAATTATGCCTTCACCGATTCAGACTTGGTTATCGCTATTGGTGCGAGATTTGACGACCGCGTTACCGGGGATCTCAGTAAATTCGCACCTAACGCCAAGAAGATCCACATTGATATAGACGCGTCTTGTATTGGGAAAAACGTCCCTGTTGATGTCCCGATCGTTGGCGATGCGAAAAGCGTCCTAACGGAACTCAATAAACAGGTCGGTACAGCGGATATTGACCCGTGGCGCGCCCAGATTCAGGAGTGGAAGCAGAAATACCCGTTTGAATACGAGCAAAAATCGGATATAGTCATGCCGCAATTTGTTATTGAAAAAATATATGAGCATTACAGTGATGCCATTGTTGTTGCGGATGTCGGACAACACCAGATGTGGGCAGCGCAGTACTTCAAATTCACTGAACCGCGACAGTGGCTTAATTCCGGGGGGCTTGGCACGATGGGCTTTAGCCTACCAGCGGCAATCGGTGCGCAGCTCGGATGCCCAGACAAAACCGTCGTCAATATCAACGGTGATGGTTCCTATATCATGACAATCCAAGAACTGGTGCCAGCGGTTACGATGCAGCTGCCGCTTAAGGTCTTCATCATTAACAATATGTACCTCGGAATGGTACGCCAGTGGCAGGAATTGTTCCACGGCAAACGTTATTCCGCTGTTGATTACCACGACAACCCTGATTTCGCCTTGCTCGCACAGGCGTTCGGTGCCACGGGCTTGCGGGTCGAACACCCTGAAGATGTCGAACCCGCATTACAGAAGGCAAAAGGGATTACCGACGGTCCTGTCGTCATTGACTTCATTGTTGATGAAGAGGAGAACGTGTTCCCGATGGTGCCAGCCGGTAAAGGGCTTGGAGATGTTATCCGCGGGTTATCTTAACGATTTTAAGGGTTGTCAGTTATCAGAGGAATAGTTTTCAGTTATCGGTTATCAGTTTTCAGTTAAGAGTCACCTTGTGACAGTCCCGTTTGCTGTATCCGTCACAGAAACCCTCTTTAACCGACAACCGATGACTGACAACTGATAACTCTTAAAACTGAAAGGTTTTTCGGAGAAAAACCGAACCGATAACCGATAACCATAAAACCGACAACCGAAAGCCTGCGCAGCAGGCGAACCGAAAACTCTAAAAAATGAATCCAGAAGAACGACATATCTTTTCCGTTTTAGTCGAAAACCGATTCGGAGTCCTTGCACGCGTTGCTGGACTTTTTAGCGGGCGCGGCTTTAATATCGACAGTCTCAACGTCGCGGAGACACACGACAAAAGCATCTCGCATATAACGCTTGTCACGCACGGGGACGCGCAAATTATGGAACAGATCTACCAGCATCTAAACAGACTCATCGACGTTATTGAGGTGACCGACCTTTCCGCTGCTGGGACGCATGTTGAGCGAGAACTTGTTCTTATTAAAATTGCTACCGATGATCCTCAAAAACGCACCGAGATTCTACAAGTCGCGGAGGTCTTTCGTGGGCGGGTTATAGATATGAAGCCTGCCTCCCTTGTGCTTGAAATTACCGGTGATGAAGGTAAATTGAAAGCAGCAATTGATATTTTCAATACGTACGGTATCCTTGAGTTGACACGCACCGGCAAAATAGCGATGTTACGCGGCTCCGAGAAATAGGATATGGTTGTCGGTACGTTCCGCTGCGCTCCACTTTCAGCTATAGGTTATCAGTTGAATGTGTGGCGGGTGAAAAGGTTTAGCCTGCTACAAACGAGTTACTGACAACTGGCAACTGACAACTGATAACTTAAAAAGGAATAGACTTTATGGCAACGATTTATTACGATAGTGATGCTAATTTTGACTTACTCAAAGAGCGTACCGTCGCGGTCGTCGGTTATGGCGCGCAGGGTCGCGCGCAGTCGCTAAATCTCAAAGACAGCGGTGCAAACGTGATCGTCGCATTATACGAAGGCAGCCGTTCAAAAGCCCGCGCAGAAGCGGAAGGTTTGACTGTCAAGAACGTTGAAGAAGCCGCAGCAATGGCAGACATCGTCCAAGTGCTCATACCTGACGAACGCCACTCCGCTGTCTATCGCGACCAGATTGCCCCTAACATGGAAGCAGGCAATATGCTCCTCGTCTCACACGGGTTTAGCGTCCACTTTGGGCAGATTGTGCCTGCCAGCGACATTGATGTCGCAATGATTGCGCCTAAGGGACCCGGTTCCCTCGTTCGTGAGGTGTTTGAAAGCGGTGGTGGTGTGCCGTGTCTCATCGCTATCCATCAAGACACCACAGGTCTCGCGCGCGATGTCGCACTCGCTTATGCAAGAGGGATCGGTGGTACTCGCTCAGGTGTCATTGAAACGACTTTCCGTGAGGAGACTGAAACCGATCTCTTTGGTGAGCAAGCCGTGTTGTGTGGCGGAACCGCTGCCCTCATCAAAGCCGCCTTTGACACACTTGTTGAAGCCGGTTACCAACCAGAAATGGCTTACTTTGAGTGTCTCCACGAACTTAAATTGATTGTCGATTTGATTTACTCTGGTGGCTTGAGCAAAATGCGGAACGATATCAGCAATACCGCCGAATTCGGAGATCTCACACGCGGTCCGCAGATTATTGATGACAGTGTTCGCGATAAGATGCGCCAAATTTTAAAGGACGTGCAGGAAGGCGTTTTTGCACGTGAGTGGGTTTTGGAAAATGAAGCGAACCAACCTGTTCTCGGCGCGCTCCGTCGACAGGAGGCGGAACTCGAGATCGAAGAAGTCGGAAAAAATCTCCGCAGCATGATGAGTTGGCTTGACGAATAGCCGCTCCTTTCGGTAATTGTGGTAGGTGCGGTTTCATGAAGTTTAAGAAAATAAATCGGCAATTCTATATTTCCCCAGGCCCGGTAGGTTCGGTTTCCTAACCGAACCGGGCATCGCCAAAAATTACCGAATTAATAAATTAATCTTCATCCAACCGCACCGCAATAGTAAATGGATTCATCCGGCAACGCAAACGCCCACTCAGACCCTTTTTTAATCCGGGAGTGCCACCTTGAAGAAGCAGAAGCACTTCTGGCATTATGGCAGGCTGCTGGCACATCTCCGAGCGTCACAGATACCATTACAGATATCCAAAGTGTGATAGAAAGTCCTGCCTCGGTCTTGGTCGCTGAGGCGGATCGACACATCGTTGGCTCCTTAATCGCTACTTTCGATGGCTGGCGCGGCAATATGTATCGCATAGCGGTTCATCCTGACTATCGACGGCGTGGTATTGGGCGCGCATTGGTTGCGGGAGGCGAAAAACGTTTAGCAAAACTCGGTGTCAAACGCATCACAGCACTCGTGGAAGAAAAGTATCCGTGGGCGATTGCCTTCTGGTCAAGTGTCGGGTATGAGATAGAACCTGGAATCGTGAGATTTTTCCGCAATCCTTAGATGGAGATAAGCATACGAGGAGATCAACCGTGAAATTCAGAGGATATCTGTTAGACGATACCGTCAAAAGCGTTTATGGACTTGCAGTCGCTGATATAAACGGCGACGGTCAACTCGACATCATCGCTGGCTCCACAGGCGAACCCATCATCGCTTGGTACGAAGCACCACACTGGAAAAGACACCTCGTAACCGATCAGGGCAGCGGACACATCACTATTGCGCCTTATGATCTCACAGGCAATGACACCCCTGACCTCATCGTTGGGAGCGGTTTTTTTCGTGGTGTAAACGCTGCGGGTGGTTATCTCCATTGGCTTGAAGCACCCATACAAGACGGACAGAACTGGAAGAGCCACCACATCGCTGACGTTCCCTTTATCCACCGCATTGCCCTCACAAATTTATCAGGAAGCGCAGCGAATGCAACGCCTTTCCTCATCGTCGCCTCAATCCGCGGTGAAGATGGCAAACCCGGCGAATGGCACAGTCCCGGCTCTCTCTGGTGCTATAAACTCTCTGATACCCCACGAGATACAGCCTCTTGGCACTCCCACCTCCTTGACGATTCTCTCCATATCAATCACGGTTTGAGCATCAACGATGTAGACCAAGACGGACGCGATGACGTGCTGATTAGCTGCACAGAGGGGTTAATCTGGTATGAGCCGCCTATTGATCCGATGACGGATGCCTGGGGCAAATGGATTATCAGTGACCGTGAGTGTAGCGATACCTATGCTGCAGACATTGATGGCGACGGTATCAACGAGATTTTAGCGATTGAACCGTGGCACGGGAACAATCTCGTCTGGTATAAAGCCACTGGCGACCTACGGACCGATCCGTGGGAGCGGCACCTCATTGACGACACACTCAACCGCGGGCACTCCCTCGCCGCTGTTGACGTTGATGACGACGGTGTGCTTGAAATTATCTGTGGCTACAACGGCGAAGGCACGAGCCTGCACCTCTACCGCCCAGAGAATCTGGCGCATAACCACTGGCGTAAAGAGACGATTGACGATGGCGGCTTAGGTGTCGGACAAATGCACGTCTTGGACATGAACGGAAACGGCAGATTGGACGTCGTCGCCAGTGGTCTCAGTACCGGCAACGTCAAGTGGTATGAAAACCAAGCACATTGATATAGAGGCTCTACGGATTTATGTCTTGATTTTCTATACATATTTTGTACCGTTGGTGCTTGCGGATAAGGAGCAACGCGCTTATGAATGACCAACATGAAACTGAAACCCCTATCAAAACACTAAATGCGTTTATGGAGTGGGTACAAGAATTAGAGAGCGGAGAGTATCTGTTTCGAGGGCTTTCGAGCGCGGGATATGATATAATGGCATCTGCTTATCTCCGCTTAGATCCAGAAGCAGAACCTCAGCAGCTCCTTAAAATGAATAAGGAGTTAATCAAGGATGCGCGGCTTCAAAGGCATGACCACAGAAATGGGCGGGAACTCTCCGATTTGGAAGTCCTTGCCGAACTCCAGCACTTCCGAGCAGCCACCTGTCTAATAGATTTTACCTATAGTGCGCCAGTTGCACTTTGGTTTGCCTGTCAACCGACATCTAAAGACAACCCAAATGGTAAAGTCAGTGCGGTCGGCAATGATCCGATGAGAATCACAGAGATTATACCGGACTTACTAACAAAAGATACAAAGATCGATCACTTTTTTAAAGCAGATGAAAACGGAAAATATCCGCTCTATCGGTGGCAACCGAGTCAATTGAACAACCGTATTATTTCACAACATTCTGTTTTCTTATTTGGCCACGACAAAATTATTAAGCCGGATGCCGAATGCATCATTGCAGCAGATAGCAAGCAAGAGATTCTGAAATTTCTGAGGTCTTTCTCACACATCAGTGACATGACACTCTTCCCTGATTTTGATGGTTTCGTGCGTAGACGTAGCCATGATATACCATATCCGCATCTGAGTGCCTCTGAATATTATGAACGTGGCAATCGCGCATTGCAAAGAGACGAATACCAAGCAGCCATCAACGACTATACCCGGGCGATAGAACTTCAACCCAATTACGCCGAGGCATATAGCAATAGAGGCGTTTCTTACGCGAAC
>JAPPDN010000647.1:0-4722 GCA_028824575.1 Candidatus Poribacteria bacterium
CAAAATGAAACGGGTGATCGTATCATCATCTTTGGAGAGACAAATTCCAGTTGCTTCTGAGATCTCCTCCGATACGCGAATTTCGCCATCTTTGATGATAAGACTTGCCCGATGTTCCGAACCTTTGATGCTGATTGTCCCTTGCCAGCCCTTGTAATCATCGCTTTCATTCAGTCGCTTCAAAAGTAGTGGTGAAAGTTCGCCAAGTAGCATCGGCAGATTGACGATCTTGAACATCCAGACCCAACCGGCATCTTCCGACGTGTAGCCAAAATTGTGAAACAACCTGCTGACGTGATCCTTGTCCCCTTCTGCTTCCGGCTCGTAGCGAATCCGTTTATACTCACGCTTCACCAGTTCATTATGCAACGCGCAGAGCAGTATAGCACCAACATCTTCAAGGAAACCTTCCGGATGTGTGGAACCTTCAGCGGGTTGGGGTTTAAGACAGAATTCTGTGATGTGGACACTCTTTACCTTCTCATAGCATTGCGCTTGCACATATCCAAGCAATTCTCCATCCTTCTCTGCAAGATAAATCAACCGAGTTTTCGAGGTTCTGCGCCTTTCGGCGCGTCTCGGTCTGCGTTCCATCCGGTCAGCATAAAATGCGTTAAGTACACTTGCCATCACGACTTCATCCCCAGGCGTGTAAGGACGGATAACTAAGCCCTCAACTACTTTTGCTTGTTCGTGCTGTAATGTTTTGGTGAACTCTCGCGCCAATAGCCCATCAACAAACCCAAAATTCCTGTACATGCCGTGGGCATCGTTGTCCGTGCCGGTATGAAGAGAAATACAAGAGGATTGGCGGACCAGTTCATGCGACATTGATGCACCGAATGCCCACCGCGCGAATCCCTTTCGGCGATATTTTGGCGTAGTATGCACCCAACTCACGTAAGTACCGGGAGCGTGCGTGTTGTGAGGGAAATGGTGTGTATGAAGAATTACATTGCAAATGGCAACGCGATCACCCGCAATAAGCGGATAGTGATGTAAATCCCCATTGCGTTTGACATCCATTGTTAAGAGACGTGTCCCATTTTCGTTCGTGAGCTCTTTGTAAGAGAACGCTTCGGCTGCTGGGTGCCCAAGTTTTTCAAGTAGGTATCCAGTTTCGAGTTGGTATCTGTAATCTTGGTGCGGGGCAATCTCCACGAGCCGATCCACAACTTCGCCGCCTCGACCGTTACGAACCAACATCAGTACCGCCATCGCCACAAGTCCATCATCTCCCGTTTCAACTGTTAGTGCTTCAAGCACTTTCGCCGCCCGGTTATCGCAGCTGTTGATTAGTTTTGCTGCTGCAATCAGTCGTTCGTATCTGTCCGCCGTGTCCAATTTAGCAACCAACGCCGAAATCCGATGCTCAGCGTCGTCAGTGATTTCAAGAAGGCTGTCGATTGCATCGATTCTATCGCTTGTCCCTATGCTTGTGTCACGAATTATTGCGTTGAGGTATCCACGGACCTCCGCCGCAAATTCGTCGCTGTTATTCGGCAACAAGGGGAGCGAATGGACAGTCGTACCGTTCTTTTCAAACCATGGAAACAGGTCTTCATCGACCGCTCGACTGAGATAATGGATCTGTCTATCCACCCGTGAGAAGGTTGGCTGCGGCATATTCTTTTCTGTGTCGATTTGCTTTTCGGCGAATATTTCAGCGAGTCGGACAAACAGCTCGTCCCCATATTTCTCAAGTAACACTTTCAGTAGCCAGATCGGTTTGCGAGATTGTTGTTCGTAAACCTTAGCGACATCAACCAACTTCTCGTCGGCATTTTCACGAAATTGCGCCTCGAATTCGGAAAGCATCATCGTCGCTTCTCGCTCAAATCCGAGTATTTTCATTGCCCAGATACCAAAGAAAAACTGGAATCCGTCAAAAAGAACATCCGATGCCTTTCCAAACGGCGTTTTGTCAGCGATCAATCCACTCGCCTCAACACCAAGCGAGTAGGCGAGTTTCGCAGGACTGACACACGCCCCGATTGTCATGACCGAATCCTCCCAATTGGAGCCGTATTTATGAACACACGACGGGATCAGATCGATTTTCCATTCAATTTTCTCACTTTCAGGGAATTTTGAGAGCATCTCCTTCGCCAGTTTTTTAGCAAACGCCATACAAGTGTCCAAACAGTCCTCAACGAACTGCGTATAGAAAACCTTGATCTTCCCGTCCTCTCTGGTCTGTTCGTTGATCGGAATTTCATCGGGAATTGTCTGCGTATCCGTTGTCAAAGAAGGTTTTTGCTGGGGTGTTTCTTCGCGGTTGATTCCCAACCAATTGATGAACCGTCCAGATACAGGGTGATTTTCCCATTGAAAGAGTTGTATGTTGATTAATAGAACGCGTCCTGATCCAAAATGGAGACATGCCCCAACAGGTTCTTTCGTCTCGCTGCGTTTAAGGAAAACGCCACCCTCCGCGGGGATATCAAGGATACCGCAATACGTGAGACCCAGGTCGTCAATTCCCAATCCATCGGTAATTTCGTGGTCAGTGAGGCAGAGGTCTTTCTTTGGATAGCCACGCAAAGGATTCGCGTCGGTATCCATTTCGCCTTGCCCTTCAAGTAGCGGAAGAAATTGCGCACCGAAAAGAGATGCGACGTGATTGACCCCTAATTCCGAGATCGGCTCACAGACATCTCGCTCAAATCGGCTTGTGCTGGCGGCTAAAAGCAGCCCACCGCCATTTTTTACAAACTCGCGGATCAGTTCGAGCTCTGCATCGGTGTATTTTAGGGATGTGTTGCTGCAAATCGTCAGGACATCGTAATTTTTTAGCACTGCTTCACTGAGGTAATCGCGGTTGTTAGTGGTTTGATAGATGTTGTCCGGCTCAATGCGTATCAATCCGTTTGACCAACCGGTATCGCGTGAAGTATCAACTAAAATCCGAATACGTTCTTTTGTCATCTGTTGTATTCCTTATCTATCAGATCAGTAGTTGGAAAGCAAAGCACTGAAGATTGAAGGAGCCTATCCTTCCATTCTTCCTTTCTTTAATTCAACTATATTTACAGTATTTTCTTCAATTTTTTTGTTGCAATCAGATAGGTTGTTTGTTATAATGTTTTATAATGATTAATCCTTATAAAACATTGATGGGAGATTTCACTATGAACACCAAACCCGAGTATCTTACAATTAAAGATGCCGCTGAATTATTAGGTGTAACTCCAACAACCCTTCGCAATTGGGATAAATCCAAAAAACTTGTTGCGCATCGTAACCCTGTAAATGGCTATCGATTATACGCTGTTGAAGATGTGACAAAAATTTTGCGCGATAGGGGTGAAAACGATCAGGTATATAATCTGGATGTTCTTTCTAATCAAACAGATACCCAAATCTTTTTGTTTCCAGATCTATTTTCCCAATCAGAGTCAAAACAAGACATTCGGACACTCAGGTTGTTAGTCCGACAAATGAGCAAAGCTTTTCGTGATTCAATGGGCGGTGGTTTGCTTGAACGTTTTGAAGAAATATCAAAGGTCCTATACTGCAAACTCTATGACGAACAGCAATGCAGAATTAACGATAACTACACGAAGCAGTTCTATTTTTCATCTGGCGCACCTCTAAATAAGACCTACCAAAGAATAGCGACACTTTACGAAAAAGCTATAAGTCTATTACCCAATGTCTTCACAAATTCTCAGCGTAGACTAAGTAATGATAAAAAAGCAATCGTCCGCATCGTTGAACTTTTACATCCGGTCAGTTTGAGCGATATCCCTGCGGATATAAAAGGCACAGTGTATGAAGAGCTGGTTCGGAATACATTTGAGAAGTCAGATAACCAACAGTTTTTTACGCCACGTCAAGTTGCGGAGTTTATGGTGCGTTTCACTAACCCTCAATTGGATCAAACTTTATGCGATCCTGCTTGTGGTAGTGGTGGCTTTCTAATAGAAGCCTCAAAGTACATTGGAGGCGTTTTATTTTCACAAGGAGAGGAAGAATTTTCGGCAAACCGAATTGCTCAGTATCTCTCAAATCATCTTATCGGTTTAGAGATTGACAGACGAATGGCGTGGGTTGCACAAATGAATCTCATTATGCATGGTGACGGAGATGGTAACATTCATCACTTAGATGGCAACGGTTCACTTGGTGTTTCAGGCCACCTGAATAATCTTGTTAAGCCAAATGCGTTAGATATTATTTTGACAAATCCACCATTCGGCAGCGATCTCTCAGATAAAGCTGATCTCTCCAGATATCAATTGGGTAAAGGAAAATCCTCTCGACGCAGAGGAATCCTCTTTATCGAACAGTGCATACGTTGGTTGAAACAAGGTGGACGTTTAGGAATTATTATTGAAGATAGTGTGTTAAATGGGGCATCAAATGAAGATGTACGACAATTTATTTTACAACATTCTGTTGTAGAGGCAGTAATTAGTTTGCCCGATGTCACGTTCATGCCGTACTCAAGTTCAAAAACATCAATACTTTTTTTGCGGAAAAAAAACAATAATCGAGAAGCACAATCCCACATTTTTATGGCAACCGTGGAACAAATAGGACGAAAGCAAAACGGTGATCCACTCTATATTGGACAACGAGGCAAAGACGGTTCCCGCGAGCTCTTGAGTGAATTGCCAGATGTTGTTAAGGCTTGGCAAAATTACACGATGAGTGGCATTCAATCAATAACACACTTATCGCCGAAAATATTTGTATGTCCCCCTGAAAGATTTACAG
>JAPPDN010000647.1:4732-6279 GCA_028824575.1 Candidatus Poribacteria bacterium
GTTCAATTCCACCATCCTTCTCGTGCAATCGCCGAAAACACGTTAAACCGTTCAATCTATCTAACCCCTAAGCTCGCTGAACTGATTGTTGTACGCAATAGAATGGTAATACCATCAACCCAAGATCCTGATGAGATTTGGCAATATATAGGATTGGCAAACATCATTGCAGCAACGGGCGAATATAGTGTATCCAATGTTCTTGGGCGCCA
Source organism: Candidatus Poribacteria bacterium (assembly GCA_028824575.1). Classification (GTDB taxonomy): domain Bacteria; phylum Poribacteria; class WGA-4E; order WGA-4E; family WGA-3G; genus WGA-3G. The sequence goes on from JAPPDN010000647.1 coordinate 4,945, forward strand.
ACTTAAAAGTGGAGTTCGCCGTTTTCATCCGAGAGACATTCTTTTTTCTAAATTACGCCCTGAACTCCGTAAATGCGTTTTAGTTCGGGACGATGAAGAGGACGGCTATGTTTCATCGGAGTGTCTTGTTTTTTGCACATTAGAAGACGCTTTTAATGATCCCCTACTAAAAGATATAGCATCCAAGAGAAAATCACTACAGCAGTACCAAGTTGATAGGGAGTATCTATCCTTCATACTTCGTAGTGATATTGTATTCGGACAACTGGTCTCTCAAATTACAGGCAGTGGACGCCCAAGAGTTAACCAATCTGCGATACTTGGATTAAGAATTCCGTTGCGTCCGTTATCCGTACAGCTTGAAATTGTTGCTGCGTACAAAATGGCTTGGAAGCATCATCTTGAGTGTCGAGTTCGGAGTGAAACGGCATTACAAGAAGGAAAGGAAGCCTTAGAAGCAGCGTATAATCATGCAAGCGATAAACTTTGCCCTATATAGGAAAATCATGTAGAGTTCTCAGAAAGTTTGTGGCTAATTTTCATCATCTTTATTACCTAAGTGATTTCTGGGCGAATGTTCATCAACTGCTTCGAGGAAATGCTTGAACTTGCGTATCGTATCACTTAGGTCTTCGGCATTTAGTCTGGTCCGATGAATAATACGCCAAAGTTTTCCATAGTTACCCGGGTCAGGTACAAATTCCCTTTTCTTCTCGCTGTAGACGAGTACTTTTTCTTCTTCAATCTTTCCTTTTGTTATTTCTAACCGTACATCGCGCTCTTTCGCTATTTCACTTGCTGACAAAATTACACCAGCAAATATGTAAGGGAATTCACCGATAATTTCTCCCTCTTGCTCTAAGTCCTGCCATCTCCAACCGATTAATAAAAGCATGTCTTTGTCGGCGTCAATTAATATCGTTGGTGTACTGAAACGTGCAGCTTGCTCATCTGATTCAGCATCAACAGCCTTCATCTCAATTCTAAGCAGCAAAGTTAGCGTGTCATCGCGGAAATAGAAATCAGGATATTCATGCGCGGTAGCGAAAGTTAATAAATATTTAGCACCGTACCTTTCTTTGATGATAGCATTCATTTCGGTGCTGAGAGCATACTCAAGCATTGTCCCGATCCGAGTTCGATAGCTAGACAATTGGCGTTTATCCGTTGGCAGAGGTTCTACCTGACGGGTGCGCTTGGACAAGCGTTGAGGACTAAAATTCGCGTTAACTCTCTGGATGGATTCAGCGAGTAATTCATTGAAATACTCTGAAATTTCCTCAATATCTGATTTACTTTGTGAAAGTAGTTCTGGTAGTGTAGGCATAAACCGCC
>JAPPDN010000647.1:6289-6551 GCA_028824575.1 Candidatus Poribacteria bacterium
TGTTTTGTGCATCATTTTGTTTGTTGGTATAGAATATGTGGAGCATTATGCTATCATGTTGGATATTTGCAAGCAATCAAAATCATTTAGGTGCAGTTTCAGATTCACTTACTTTTTTCTTGCGCTCTGACTTTGAAGTTGCTATGATAGTTGCAAACCAGCACACTCTTCTTGGTAAACTTCGGAGACATGTATGAGTAACTATCGTGTAGCACTTATCGGCTCGGGCCGCATCGGTGGAGCGCCCGCCCAAGCCGTCGCC
>JAPPDN010000281.1 GCA_028824575.1 Candidatus Poribacteria bacterium
ATAGGATTTGGTTTATGGGAAGTTCTTTGTTCAATGTTTCTTCTACGTCAGGGAGGGTTTCAACAGACAGCACTCCGTTTCCACCGCCTCCGCTATGAGCATAGATACTGTCCTTATTAATAGCCATTGTGTTTTACCTTTTTTCGTTAGTGTCTCTGGTAAAGAAACCAATAACCAATATTAAATATCAAAAAGAAAGAATTGGGGTCCTCTGAACCATGCCTCTGGTAAAGTTTCTTTTTTCATTTTTTGTTGAGGACGGGTTAGGTGCTTTTACTCGTCATTATATTTCCAAATGGAGCCTTCCATGCCAGCGGTTTTGACCTTAGCGCGATACAACCGCTCCAAATCAACGCAACAGAGTTCTCTATCGCTTCGTCGTCCGCATCAGGGAATGAGGGCATTTTAGCGGGGCATAAACGAGGATAGTTCGCCATTGCCTGTGTCGTCATCTGCCTATGTTGTGTGATTACCCACCCAATGGGTTGTGTCGCCCGCAAAAATATCGCTCGGCTCAACACTTACAAAAGTCGTTCCGTCGTGGCAATCTCCGCTGCTGTTACGTGGTATCATATCCCAGGGTAGATGCGGATCCTGCCTCTGTTGATTCCCGTTGATTTGTTCTCTCCTTTCTTGTTCTGGTTCAACACTAAGGATTATAGCGAAGACAGGGTTGGTTGGCATGGAAAATATACAAGGTGGGTATGCTTACTTGATATACAATCGATGGCGATTGTAAAAAAATTTAGAAGGCGAACTCGAAACTGAAGTGCCAATGCTACGAATCGAATTACCGCTCGCTCTGCACGTCGTATTATCAAAAAGCGAACTGCGGATGCCGGAGTGAAAGGTTTTATCTCTCGGCATCCATTTCGAGTTGGGTTTGCTGTCTCCCTCGCGCAGGCGGGTGCGACCGTCGGCGATATGCAAGTCGCAGGACGCTGGAAATCCTCGGAGATGCCAGCGCATTATGCCAAAGCAGAACTCGCCGAGCGAGGCGCAATCGCACGCTTCAAGGATAGGAGATCTCAGTAGTATAGTTGAACAAAGCAATGACAATGCAATGACCGGGCATGACCGAGCAGAGATTCTTGCGATGAAGGACAATCAGATTGCCGATCTGAAGGCACAACTTGAAAAAGTAGAGATGCGAGAGACTACACTCATAGACGAGAAAGCGAAACTGCTCGAATTGCTGTCTGCAGAGAAAGAAGAAAAGCGCGCACTCATGCCCCACCAGAAGCAAAAGAGAAATCGCTGAACCGGCTGCTCCGGCTTGTCGGCGCGCGATAACCCCCTTGCCTATTTTTCGCCTATCTGATACACTATTCATATCAGTGTTGGGCGGCACAGCTACGATCAGAGTCCCACTCCGCTCTGTCATCCTCCCACCGTAGCTGAGGGATAAATTAACCGGTGCTGGGAATGTCCAATCTGTTTTTTTACAAAAGTGGGGAAGTGGAAACTGTTAGTGATCCCACCAGTCTATCAGTCAAAATATTGTGGTAGTTTCCACCACATCTGACGTGGAACCTCCTTCATTTTTCTAAACGGAGATGTCTAATGGCAACACACTCACTGAAAGGTATCGTTAAAGGTGTGAAGTATAGCCCCTATCTGAACCAAGGAAAACTTACACGTTACGATATAGCACGATTTGACGTTAACGCAGCCAAATCGTATGGACTGATTAACTTAGGTACTCCTGGAAACAATCTCGCTTTTTCTAAATGGGTGTCCCCGAAACGAACTCGCACATATCCTTTTCAGCGGATCTACAACACACTTGGGCTCAGCACCAAAAAAGTAACCATAATTCCAGTTATCAAAGACGAAGGTGCAGCCGGAGATAATGATAGAATTAACGCCATGACCTTTTCATGGATGAATCTCATGAACGTCCATATTGTTTTAGCTTGGTATGAAGATGCAGAGAAAGTAAACACGAAAAACAAGATCACCAATCAAGTCCTAAATGTTGAAAGTGTGAGGGAAAAATTGCTTGAAATTAGTCAGTTTCATTCAAACGCTTTACATTGGAATACGAACCATTTTGAGAATGACTTTGAACGGATTTACTTGAATGCTGTTGAAAGCTATCAAAGAATCTCTAAAAAAGAAAACGTTGTGATGCACAAAGCACAAGACCACTTAGCCACGCTTGATAAATTCAAAGTAGATAATCAATTCTGTGTGGAAACTTTCAAAAGGGTGACGCTCTCTGGTTCACACGCTGCTGCGCTTAGAGAAACCGTAACCCTGCATGAGTTAGAATCTCTCGGTGAGGATGAGAAGGGGATTTTTTTGATTATAAATTATCAGGGTGGGGAATATTATTTGACAGCTGACGAGATATATTGGGAGAATGATCAGTTAGTCATACAAGAATCGAAAAATACCACTAAAGACAAACTTCCATCTAAAAGTGACATCATAGACGGATTATTCAAGCTTATCCTTTTCGCGAATATGGAACAGGTGGATATTGATGATAGGATTAATGTTCCATTTGTCACTCGACTCAAACTAACGGGTAACCTCACAGGAAACCTATTCCTACCAACCTCTACGAATCGAGTATCGAACTTCTGCCAACAGAATCATTTGAGTTCGGCACGCCGGAAAACGATTACATTGCTTAACCAAGAAGCCGGTATGAACGATTTTCAGATATGGATAACAAAAAACGATGCGTAAGTCAGCAAAGAGCCCATTGCGGTATCCGGGGGGTAAGTCAAGAGCACTGAAAAAGATTCTCCCGCTTATTCCAGCAAATATCGCAGAGTTTCGAGAACCATTCATTGGCGGCGGTTCCGTCTTCTTTGCAATCCGAGACCTTTTTCAGGACACGATCAAATCGTATTGGATTAATGACCTGAATTACGATCTCTACTGTTTCTGGAAACAGGTGGGAGACAATGTCGCACCACTCATTGAGGCTTTAAGAAAGATACACGCAACCACAACAGACGGGCGTACCCTATTTCAAGAGTTAGCGAAATCAAAGGATCTGCTATGTCAAGATCGGGAAATGCTCTCTGAATTTGATCGTGCTGTCCGTTTTTTCGTTCTCAACCGTATCACGTTTTCAGGGGTCGTGGATTCAGGCGGATACTCCCAAGCCGCTTATGAGAAACGTTTCACGCCCTCATCTATTGATCGAGTTGAAATGATTGCCCCTTACCTTTCCGGTGTCAAAATTACGAATGAGGATTATACCAACGCCCTTTTCGACAATGGTGATGATGTTTTTATCTTCCTTGATCCGCCCTACTGGAAGGCAACCGAGTCGAAACTGTACGGGACAAGAGGTGCCTTGCATACCACCTTTGATCATGAACGATTCGCCGAAAATATGAAAAAATGTCCACACAAATGGTTGATTACCTACGACGATTCACCTGTGATCCGTGATCTCTTTGATTTCGCCGATATTTACGAATGGACACTCCAATACGGCATGAACAATTACCGAAAGGACAGCGCAGCGAAAGGAAATGAGTTATTCATCAAAAATTATTAAAAAAGATACTTACTTAACCCAAAAATTAGCGAGTACCACTAAACACCCGATCAAGAGGTGATCTTCACACATGTCCCCTATTATTGGAATCGTATGCAAAACGGAAACAACGATAGAAAACTATACGGATGCGATTGTTGAGTTTAGGGGTGAACCGCGCGTGCTGGTCTCACGCCCAGGTCGTGTTCCTAATGGTATTCCTGAGATTGATGGGCTTCTCTTGCCAGGGGGCGGTGACCTTGACCCTCGCCATTATGATGAATCCCGGTATCATGTTAAGGGTATTAGCAAGATTAGGGGCGTTAGCCCATCTCGCGATGCGTTGGAGCTCGATCTCTGCCAAAAGGCACTTGAGACCGATATACCTGTTTTCGGAATCTGCCGCGGGATTCAAGTGATGAGTGTCGCAACGGGTGGGAGCCTCTACCAAGATATCCACACGCAACTCAAAAACTGTTTGCTTCATAAGGATGAGAGCAGTACCCGGGATGCTCAGCATTCTATTAAGATTCAACCGAGTAGCCTTCTTAGCCATCTGACAGACACGGACACTGCCGAAGTCAATTCTGCCCATCACCAATCTGTGAAAGTCATCGGTGCGGGATTTATGGTCACTGCCCAATCAGAAGATGGTATCATCGAGGCGATAGAGAACCCTTCAAAACCGTTTGTGCTAGGCGTGCAATACCATCCAGAACGGATGCTACAAGACCCAGAACTCCGAAAGCATGGGCAAAAATTATTTGAAGCGTTTATTCACGCTGCCTCTCAATCCTAATGGCACTGCGCGTAGGCAGCACCATAAGTGTGAGACCATACGCAGTGTTCGGGTATTTGACACCTGTGGAATTTCAAAGACAAAGCTTGTCGTAACTTTACGGAGTTTCGGCCCTAATTAGCGTTGGCACTTCACAATCTTGGTTTAGAGAGTGGTCTGAATTTTCGATGGCAGTACAATGCTTTTGTCTTTCATGTAGAATCCAAATTCTGATTTTTGTTCCTTGTCATTATCCATCTATAGATTGGTGTAAAAACAGCAACAGCTACACCTATGAGTAATGTCTCAGATTCTCTTTTTGTAGTTAGCCGATCTATCACCAATGCCACAAGACCTGTTACGCCCAACCAGAACGCAGCCCACCCTAACCATATCCTTGCTTCCTCCTGGGTTTGCTCAGAACCGACTGTTATCCGATTTACGACGTAAATAATAACCAGAAAAGGTAATGTGATAAATCCTATTTGTCCAATAATTGACGGATGTGGTCGTAATATTTCAAGCAACAGCACCATTATTGAAAATGAAAGAAGCACAAGATTCTGGTTGAATACTGATATTACTCCTTTTTTTACTTGGTTGATCCAACGGGTCGTTGTCACTAACATCAGGGCCATATACAGCAGAAGAAATATCTCTATAAATTCCATCCTTCCAAACAATCTCCTATAACCCACACCAGCTCCATCACGAAACGAACCTCGCGCCCATCAAGTGTGTTCATCCGTCCGAATCTTCGCGATCCATACCGAGTGCGGCTTTGAGTTCCCTAAGATTCTCAACAAGTGTTGCGTTCTCGATTTTCGCTACGACATGTCGCGTGGTAATCACCTCGCGCCCTTGACGTAAAGTGTGGTTTGCAGTAGCAGACGATCCTGATCGCTCTTCCGCTGCGATAATGATCGTTTTCTCAGAAGCCCAGTGATAATCGCGTTTCGTCGTAGATAGTGCCAACCGAATATTTTTGAAAGGTCATCAGGATATTCAGAAAGGACTATCCCTCCCGCATTGAAGATTCTTTCAGCAAGTTTCTTTGTATGACCTCGGAGTGCTTTCAGGCCGCGCGGAACGACACCGATAACTTTGCCAGCTGCTGAAAGGGCTCCCTCAGTAACAGCGGTATCGCAACCGTAGGCGAGTCCAGTGACGATCGTCCAGTCGTGTTGAGCGAGCATTCTGCCGATTCTGTAAGCGGTATCGAGTGCCTGCTGTGTCGTTTTTCAGCTGCCAGAGATCGCGATGATTTGTTTATTCGGTGGCGGATTTCCACGAACACGAAGAACTCTCGGTGGTTTTTTATTCTTTTTAGAAGTTCAGGATAGTCTCTATCGTCAATTTCAATTTCTCGCACTTCGGCTTCGTCAAAACGTTCCACTGTATCCCTTCCAATCCAATATTCCATGGTTGAACAGGTGTTCGATGCCGCTACTCCGGAATAATCCACACCCTAAACACCACGCTAAGTTATCCTCTCAATACTCTCATACGGTGCCACGTCAAGGCATCTTGAGCAGGACGGTGTTCCTCCCCTCTCGGCAGCCATATACGTTTGTTACGTAATTGGGTTAACATCGACGCTGTTGGACCCTGTTCGGTCATAGAGGGTGAGACGATCACTTCATATGCCTCGTTCACAGAAATTAATCCTGCGTCAAACGCCCAGTGATGCGATTTGCATAGAGAAATCCCGTTCCGAATATCGTCATTATACGAAACAGAAAACGGGATAATGTGGGCAGCATCGGTCACACTTTCTCCGCTCAACGCACGGATATTCAACTCACAGACCGCGCAGGTATACGCATAGACTTGCATGATCGCCCGACGGAAACCGGCACTCCGAATTGGGGTTTCTACTTCGATTGACTCTACATCTCTATGTATTGAAAACGGGTGTTGGGTGTCCTGTATCAATTGTTCACTATATTCTTCGGCTTCCTGTTCGATCGTGAGATATTCAATGTCTTGCCTGAGTTCAGGAAAATATCTATCAATGAGCGTTTGACGGAATATCTCCTGATACTCAGATACTCTCAGGATAGTAAAAAGATCGTCGTCCAATTGAGCGTAAGCACCGGCACGCTGAAGTTGGTTATTTGAGCTAGGCGGGGAGTCTCGCAACGTTATCGGATATAAATGCCAGAATCCATTGTTTTGTAAGCGGAAAAATGGGTTGTAAATCGTGGGGTGCCATCCCGGGGTTAGCGAAATATATTTCTTGAAAAG
>JAPPDN010000582.1:0-1105 GCA_028824575.1 Candidatus Poribacteria bacterium
CAAAGACCTGAAGACCCTTCAAGAAAGCGAAGAGACAGAAGTTGTGGGCCCCCCGAAACGGATCGCCTACGATGAAAACGGTGAACCGACAAAAGCAGCGATCGGCTTCGCAAAGACGCAAGGCGTTGAACTCTCAGCACTCCGCATTGTCGAAACCGAACGCGGAGAATACATCGCCGCCTCAAAACTTGAAAAAGGCGTTGCAGCGCAAGAGGTATTGCAGGTGCTTCTCCCTGAATGGATTGAGGCTCTCCGCTTTCCGAAAACCATGCGTTGGGAAACAGGTGGAAGCGGAGCTTATCCCCCTGAAAAGGCGGGCAGGGGGGTTACGCGCTTCGCACGCCCGATTCGTTGGCTGGTCGCACTGTTAGGAGATGAGGTCATCAACTGTACCTACGGTGCCGCACACGCAGGACGCGTAACCTATGGGCACCGTTCCCTGCACCCTGACCCAATAACCTTGACATCGGCGAACTTAGCCACATACATAGAGGCACTGCGTGCGGTGGATGTGGTTGTCTGTCCCAATGAGCGACGCGAGACAATCAAAAAACAGGTAACATCCATTTTAAAAACAGAGGATAATCTCCCGAAACTTGATGACGAACTGCTGGATACGGTGAACTACCTCGTAGAGAACCCGCAACCCATCGTCGGCAATTTCAGTGAATCGCATCTGGAGCTACCGCCTGAAGTGCTGATTACAGCGATGAAGAAACATCAACGCTATTTTCCGATGTGGAAAAACGCATCAGAACTGGCGGCGAAATTTATCACCATCTCCAACGGAACAGATGGCAACTTCGACGGTGTTCAGCACGGCAACGAACGTGTCCTCCGCGCAAGGCTCAACGATGCCGAGTTTTTCTACAAGGAAGACCAGAAAACCAGACTCGCCGATAAAGTCGAACGTCTGGGGGCGGTCGTCTTTCACGCCAAACTTGGATCACTCTTGGATAAAGCGGAACGGCTTAGAGCGTTAGTTAAACGCATCGGGGCGGAACTACAGGTATCAGAAGAGACAATCGCGCATACAGAACGTGCAGCCTGGCTCTGTAAGGCAGATTTAACGACGCAAATGGTCATCGAATTTCCAACCTTGCAG
>JAPPDN010000582.1:1115-6520 GCA_028824575.1 Candidatus Poribacteria bacterium
ATATTACGCACAAAATTCTGGCGAACCTGAACCTGTTGCTACTGCTATCGCTGAGCATTATCAACCGCTCGGTGCGGATACACCGCTCCCCGAAACCGAAGTCGGCGCGCTTCTCGCCATCGCTGACAAGCTCGACACCATCGTCGGATACTTCGGGATAGAAGAACGTCCCACAGGTTCGCAAGACCCGTACTCCCTACGACGACACGCACTCGGTACAATCCGTATCCTGCAAGACCGACAGTTACCGCTCTCTTTGGATGCTGTTGTAGAAAAGGCAATTTCGCTCTACACGGTACCGTTGGCAGACGATACACAAACCAGTGTTCTCAATTTCATCAAAGAACGCCTACGCGTCATCTTACAAAACCAGCAACACGCACCTGATCTCGCCGATGCGGTCTTGGCTGTCGGTGATGTCAACATCATTGATATTCACAAACGCGCCAGCGCGCTTGCCGAATTTCGCTTGACTTCAAACTTTGAGGAAGTGTATAATGCCCTCAATCGAGTTCTGAGGATTTTACCGCCGAGCGTGCCAGAGACCGTAGACACAACACTGTTTCAAGACGACGCGGAAAAGCAACTCTTTGACCGTATCACTGCGGCAGCACCCGACTTCAAACAGAGCATTCAGGAACGCGACTACACTAAACTTTTAGCACGACTTGCCGCTCTACAACCAGCCATTGATGTATTCTTTGATGATATTCTGGTTATGGCGGAGGAACCGGCACTGCGCGCGAACCGATTGGCGTTGTTGAATAAAATCGGACGGAACATCTATGCCACCGCAGACTTAACAAAACTCGTAATCGCGGGGAATTAAACACAAGAGACATCTGAACGCGCCTGCTGATACTATAGGAGAAAGGTATGAAACGACAGCGAATTTGTAATATATTGAGAATCGGTATCCATCTCCCACTCATTGCTGCTATTGTCCTTCTAATTGCGTGTGGTGAGAAAGAGAACAGGGATATTATTGAAGCGCGCGCCGCTATCGTCCGCGGAGATTATACCGCTGCACAGGCGGCAGTCGAAAAAACAGATACCGGGAACGAGGAGGCACGACATCTGAAAGCCTTCCTACAGAACCGGACACGCGCCGAGACAGAGGCTTGGCACCAAGCGATTGTCCAAGCGAATGCTTATCTTGAAACACTCGCCGCCGACATCCTCGCGATCTCAGTGTTGGAAGACCCGGATTCCGATGATCTTGACCAACAAGAACGGCTCATCCGCGCTCAGAACTCTATCTCTGGACTCTTCGCCGTGTCGCTTGCGGAGGCAGTCGAGAATCGGGCAGAATTGCTAACCGAACTTGTCGCTCACCCAGATGCTGCTGTCGTTCAAGCACTTTTAGCAGCGGAGAAATGTTATCAGCCGAACGCACGTGCAGCCGTCGCGCAACTTATGGAAAAATTGGGAAGCGGAAATACAGTTATTGAATTACTGCAGCAAGCAATACGCCACAAGGACCCCGCTATACAAAAAGAGGCTGTCCGCTTTCTTGGCACGATGCAGAAACCCGAACTCATTCTAACCTTTGAAGACGCGCTGATGGAAATGGTGAATACACCGGAAGTCGCGTATAGGGCGATTGTCGCCCTCGAACGATTGGCAAGTTCAGGGGCAGCCGACGGTGTTGCCATTGTGCCGGGGCTTCAACTTGCACTTAAAAATAATAGTGCGCAGGTCAGAATGCACGCCGCAAAATTACTCGGTAGCATCCAAGACGAGACCGCTATCCCCGACTTGGTCCGACTGCTCGCAGACCCGAACAATTACGTCAAAGATACAGCCATAAATGCGCTCAACCGTATAGGCGACCCCGCAACTGCACCGCTCCTTGAGGTTTTAGCAACGAAAGCGCGAAACTTGATTCCCGATGAGGATACCGGTTTCACCGCAGACTATCAATACATCGCAAGTGCTTACATTGACGATCTGTGGATGAAAAAATACCGAATCGGTACACAAGCCGCCGCAATCCAAACGCTCGGACTCCTCAAAGCGGAAGCCGCTGTTCGACCGCTGATAAAAGAGTTAGCGAACGAAGAATTACAGGGTAATGCCTTGGCAGCACTCGTTGAAATGCGCGGTGTTGCTGTCCCACCTATGCTTGACGCGCTCAAAAACGACACAAATGAAATCCGGATAAAGATCGCAGAGGCACTCGGAACAATCGGGGACCGGCGCGCAATAACACCGCTTATTGACGCATTAAATAACGATCCCCATAAAGAGGTAAAAGCATTGGCCGCGATAGGACTCGGCGATATGCGGGCGCGGCGCGCGGTTCCGGTACTTACGGAGGCACTCTCCTACGACGATACCACTGCCACTAACGCTGCGGAGGCTCTCGGGAAAATCGGAGTAACGACAGAAGAATCCGTCCAAAAATTGATCATCATGGCAATGGATAAGCAGATGCGGGAAACCCTCCGGCTTGCGGCTATCGCTGCGCTCTGGCAACTCAAACCTGAGGAAGCCACACAACCGATGCTTCTTCTCATGTTCAGTGATGAAACCAGTCCTGTCATACGTGCCAACGCCGTCAAGGTCCTGAGCCGTATCAAGGCACCCGAAACTACGCCTGTGTTGCTTTGGGTCCTGTCTACACAATTCGACGAAATCTCGGACTTTCAACGGCACATGAAGCGCGAGTATAAAACACTGGACGCGCTCCGAACACAGGTCGAGTCCTTCCAGATGCAGTGGACAGTCGATTACCCGCGCGCAAACTATCGGACATGGGGTGAACTCAAACCGATACCGAGCCTCGTGCGGAGTGAAGTCGCCCATGCCCTTGGTATTATCAAAGGGGACACCGTGATAGAACCCCTTATTCAAGCCCTTGAGGACGATGGACGCGCAACAGTCAGGCAAAGTGCAGCGTGGGCGCTCGGTGAAGTCAAGGGAGATGTCGCAACAACGGCTCTTATCACTGCATTAAAAAAAGACAAACAAGGGGTCGTCCGACAAGAAGCAGCCATCGGTCTCGGAAAAATAAAAGGGCAGCGGGTCATTGATCCGTTGTTAGACGCACTACGAGGCGATAAATACGAAACGACTCGATTCCAAGCCGCAGTGGCACTCCGGGAGATTCAAGCGGCAGATAAAGGGCTTGTTGATGTTCTAAAAAAAGGCTTGGGAAGTTTTGATGACGGATACGAAGTCCAATCCGTTCAAGATCAGGTCATCGGGGCATTAATCAAAGATGGAAACATCCCGACAGCCGAGTTTGCACTCAATGCACTGAAATCTACAGATGATGAGTGGACGCGCTGGGCATTCGTCCACATTCTTGGAGCGACTGCGAAAAAAGTTGCTGCCGACGCGATGCTTGAGGAACTCAAACATCCGAAGCATGTTGTCCGGAAACGGGCGGCAAACTCGCTCGGTGGCTTTAAAGAACGCCGTCTTGTTGAACCGCTCATCGCTGTACTCGAAAACACTGATGAGATGAAATCCATTCGGGCATCTGCAATCGTCTCACTCGGTGCCCTCAAAGATGAACGCGCCGCTGTCCCGCTCCTGACAGCACTCTCCGATGAAAACGCCGAGATCCGATTGCAAGCCGCCGCGGCTTTGGGCACCCTCAGGGACTCAAAAGCAGTTGCGAAACTTAGCGAAATCGTTGAAAATCCGCTGGAGCCGGACAATGTCCGTGCCGCTGCAGTAGCCGCCCTCGGTAATATCGGCGACAAAACCGCTGAAGACGTGCTGATTCGCGCCCTTGACATCCGAGTCGGAAACATGGCTAACAACGCCATGATTGCTCTCGGGAAACTCGAAAGTACAACAGCAATCCCGAGACTGATTGCTATGCTTGAAGATAAGCGGATACCCTTGGACGCGGCGACAGCAGTCTTAGCAAACGCCTCTACACGCACAAAAGCCGCACGCGCACTCGGTACTATCGGTGGACCCCGTGCCGCCGAAGCCCTCGGAAGACAACTTATTGACGATACAGAATACATCATTGCACTTGAAGATGCAGGAAACAGGCGAAATCTCGGACTCGATGATCGGAGACGGAACTGGAGTTGGGAGATTTTCGTTGTTGCCGCCAAAAAACTCGACTTACCCGCATTTGTCGCACCGAAAATGGCGGAGCGCGCCGCAGATAAATGGGAAAGCAACCCCGTCAGAAATGCCGCTATGGTTGCCTTAGGACGTTGCAAAACCGCGGATGCAGCACTGGATGTATCCGATCTCAAAGCGCGGTTATCCGATCCAGATGTGGACATCCGAAAACCCACTGCACTCGCCGTCGGGGAAGCCGGACTTTCGGAGTTTATACCAGACCTTGTGCAGATGATGAAGGGCGAAACCGAATCCGATAAGGATACCCGCCGAGCCGCGACGCAAGGACTCAGGGAATTGGCGGATCCCTCAACGACCGACGCTCTCATTGAAGTCATGAACAACGACGATAATCACGTGGAAATCCGACGCGATGCTTCGCGCGCATTGGGGGACATCGGATCCGACGAAGCCGTAACGGCACTGCTGGACAAACTCAGAGCCTTACATGAAGCCCAAATTACGAGAGGATTCCGACTGGATGTCATCAAGGCACTCGGCGACGCGAAAAACACAAACGCTGTCTCACTGCTTGAAACGATTCTCCAAGATCAGGACGCAGAAATCCATTTCCAAGCGGCAGCAGCACTTTTTGAGATTACAGGTAAAGGCTACGGCTATAACCGCCTATAAATAGTTATCAGTTATCGGTTGTTGGTTGTTAGTTAAGAGATGTTTTGTGCCAATCTCCCGTAACTTTCGGATTTCAGCGAGCAGTCTATTGTTACAGAATCCCTTTTTAACTGAAAACTGGTAACTCTCACTGCGAGGCAAACTGATAACTCATAAAAAGGAGATTTTTTATGGCTTTTTTTGAATTACGGCAGTACAGAACGAAACCCGGCCAACGCGAAAACTGGGTGAAATACATGGAAGAAACGGTCCTCCCGTTCCAGATCTCTAAAGGGATGGTTGTGATTGGCAGTTTCATTGGCGAAGAAGAGGACGATCTCTACGTCTGGATCCGACGGTTCGAGAGCGAAGAACAGCGAGAGCAACTCTACGCGGCGGTTTATGAAGATGATCGCTGGATAAACGAGATGTCACCACGCGTCGGCGAACTCATCGACAGAGAACAGATCGTCGTCACGCGGCTTGAACCCACTTCGCGCTCGGCACATCAGTAAGACAGAGACTACGGCACACGGCGTGTGCCTGCTACCTTTAACGGAGGTGTCTCGATGAACCCTCAAGAAAAATATCTGTTTGACCTATGGGGATATGTGAATATAGAAGGTCTTTTAGGCGATGAAGAACTCGCAGAACTGAATGCACTCATTGACGCACAAAATTACGCTGATCCTGCGGACGAT
>JAPPDN010000228.1 GCA_028824575.1 Candidatus Poribacteria bacterium
CGACCTCCTGCTCCCGAAGCAGGCGCGCTAGCCGGGCTGCGCTACGCCCCGTTCTTACGCTTAATTATACCTTCTCTGACGGGTTTTGTCAAATTAATTAATGTCAATTTTCAGTGTTCGCGCTATTCTCTTCCTTATGTAGGCATGTAGGCGGCTGTTGCTATTCGTAATACATGGCTCTAAAATGCCTCGTCGTTGTCGTCGATTTCCGGCATCTCAAGATGAATTCTTTGGACGCGTCTTTCATCTGCTTCAAATATGGTGAATCGGATACCGCGGTAGGTAAATTGGGTACCCTGTTCAGGCACACGACCAAGATAGTCTACAACGAACCCACCGATTGTATCAATGTTTTCTGCTTCAAGTTCGGTGCCGAGTTTTTCGTTCAATTCAACAAGATTTAGCCGCGCATCAACGGAATAGGTGTTAGGTGTTATCTCAATGTAGTCATCTTGTTCGCCGATTTCGTCTTCATCTTGAATTTCACCGACGATTTCTTCGATGATGTTTTCGAGTGTTATGATCCCGGCGGTGCCACCGTATTCGTCTACAACGATCGCCATGTGCTGTTTATGCTCGCGAAGCTCTCGGAAGAGTTCTGAGATATTCTTACTCTCCGGCGTGAAAAAAGGACTTCGCTCAATGATAAGTTCTCTCAGGTTGACCAGCTTGCCTTTAGCCCAACAATCCAACATATCTTTGACGTGCAGGATCCCAACAATTTGATCAATCGTTTCTTCGTATATCGGGATACGCGTGTGCCTGGAAGTGATTGCGGTCTGTAAAACCTCAGTCTCAGGGGTTGCGACTTCGAGACATATCATATCGGTTCGTGCGACCATAATTTCTCGGGCGACTTTATCGGGCAGGTCTAAAATTCTGGCGATCATCTCTCGATCATCTGGTTCTAAAATATCTTGGCTATCGGCGACGTTGTCGAGTGTCTCTAACACTTCTGGGGATACGAGGGTATCTTGTGCGGACGTGGCTTTGCCACCGAAGATGCGGACGATGAGGTTAGCGAGGAAATTGAGCGGGATTAAAACGAGGAACCCACACCAGTAGATGGCACGGAGGGCACTGAGGGCTCGGATGGTTGCTGCGCCAGTACTGCCCCGTACATAGTTTTTGGGAAACAATTCGGTAAAGATGACAAAGCAGGCAACTGCGAGGGCTGCACTCGCGACTGAATATGTTTTCCAAAATGTCATAAGCACCGTAACGCCTGCTACTATCAGAATTGTTTTTGCCGTGATAATGGTTAACGAGTAACGGCGCGGATGATGCAGCAGTGATGTTAACACTTCATAACGTTTGCCGCCTTCCTCGGCGAACTTGAGAATATCGTCTCGCGTTAACCGAGCGAGCAACGCTTCGGCAGTTGAAAACAGCGCGCTGAGAATTAAGATTATACCTAAGCTAACGAGTTTGATGACTAAGTCTAGGTCGTCCAAACGTAAAATTACACCCCCTACAAACTGGTGCTCAAAAGTTAGCGAACAATCGTGCTATCGTTTCCTCAATAAACCGAAGATGGTATTCTGCTTTTCAAACATAACTGTGGCTTCTTCTTGTGTTTGATGATCGTAGCCAAGCAGATGAAGTGTACCATGTATCGCGAGTAACGCGACTTCGATTTCAAGAGTGTCGTAGGTTGTCTCCTGTTTTTCGGTTTCAAGACTACTGCGAGTCGCGCTGAACTGATTGCCTGTTGTCAATTGCCGCGATGCGGTTTCGAGGGATATAACGAGGTCACCGAGTACATTCGGGTTCACATTTCCATCTTCACCCTCACGCATCGCAAAAGCCAGCACATCTGTCGGCGCATCAACGCCTCGATAGTCGCGGTTGAGATGTTTAATGTCAGCATCGTCTGTTAAGAGGACACTGACTTCACACGCCTCTGCGTTATGTGCTTTTAGTGTCGCGAGCACTGTGTTGTGAATGACTTCTACGTCAAAGGTGGTATTGTTACTTGTATTCGTAACGCGAATCAAAACGGTTATTCTTCTTCATCGGACGTACTTGGTGGGCTCCCACCGTTCCGTCCCTTATTGTGTGGTGATGCCTGTTCGTAAGCTTCGACGATACGTTGGACGAGTTCATGTCGGACGACATCGACCCTCGAAAAATAGATGAACTCGATGCCGTTGATACCAGAAAGCACCTCTTGTGCATCCGCGAGTCCTGAAATTTTGTGCGTCGGCAGATCTGTCTGCGTAATGTCGCCTGTGACCACGGCTTTTGAGTCAAAACCGAGACGGGTGAGGAACATCTTCATCTGCTCAATCGTAGCATTTTGCGCTTCATCAAGGACAACAAACGAGTTATTGAGCGTTCTGCCTCGCATGAAAGCAATCGGTGCGACCTCAATAACATTTCGTTCGATGTATTTGTCAAGTGCTTCGGGTGGCATCATATCGTAGAGTGCGTCGTATAACGGACGTAGGTATGGATGCACCTTGTCGGCAATATCGCCGGGTAAAAAACCGAGCTTCTCACCGGCTTCAACGGCGGGTCGTGTCAAGATGATACGACTCACCTGTCCACTTTTGAGTGCGGAGACAGCCATCGCCATAGCGAGATATGTTTTCCCTGTGCCAGCGGGTCCGATACCGAACACAAGGTCGTTGTGTTTCATCGCCTCAACGTACCTTCTTTGACCAGTAGTCTTCGGACGGATGACACCGCGTTTTGAGAATACCGGAATAGACTCGGCACCTGTGTCACCTAAGGTATCTCGTTCATCGACCCTGGATGCACGAATCGCATAGTTGACATCGGTTGCCTGAATGCTTTCTCCTTTCCGAATGCGGTGAAGAAGTGATTCGAGGACCGTTGTCACCCGGTTGACTTCTGTGACGTTTTCGCCAATGATAGCGATGTTGTCACTTTTCAAAACAACGCGTGCATCGAAATTGTCTTCAATAATTTTTAAGAAGGCATCGCTATGCCCGAACAGGGCTTGCACTTCGGCGTTGCTCTGTATAGGAACACCCTTTGATTCTTGTTTTTGCAATAGAATTCTAATCCTCCAGTTTGTTTATGTGGGAGACTCCCAAGTTTCCCATGTATACGCTTTAACTTAACAAAATTTAAAAAAAAAGTCAAATTTTAGGGTTACGCAGGTGCCAGCACTCTGTTTTTCCGACACCATACCAAATCCACTGTGCGTACGTTCTATCGGATTATTCCTATTGTACAATGTCATCAAACAAAAGTCAAGCGTTTTTTATTCCCGTCCATAGAATTTGACTTCGCGAATCAAAGCCCCCTTGAGCGGAATATGCATTTTCCCCTCTCTTTTTTCTTTTTCCCACTTTTGTCGGAGCACTTCAGGGATTTCTGAGAGGACGTTGAGTTCTCTGGCGACATCCTCGTTGTGAACGACATTTTCTGGAGCTTCTAACGCGTAAGCTGTCAATCGCAGATAGCGAATTTTTCGTCTGACCTGAAATCTCACTGGCTGTGTGCCTTTGACTGTTTCACCGCGCTTATCTTCGACAGGTGTAAACGTAAGCTGCCCTTTTAACGATCTCTTTTCGGCGGTATCCAAGGCGAAACGACGGAGAGTTGACGCGGGATAGACCTCAATATAGGCGACATAAGTTGGCGCGTCCAATTTAATCAACATCTCCGTCTTAGGGTTACCGTCCACTTGACGTTTGTACCGCCGTCGCGTCAAACCTTTTCGGATAACTCCGTCCGTTTCAAAGCTGCCAATTGTTGTTAGGTCACCGTCCACTATTGTAGGACTTTTCTCACAAGAAAGGCGTGAAGCGAAAATTTCTACCGAGGCTGGTTCTTGTAACATTGCACACCCGAAAGGGATAAACAATAACGCCACCAAAACGAAATAATAATACACCTTGAAGTTATCAGCCTTCCATTTTCTGTTCATGACGTTTCCTCCTTCATGCGTAGGTGCTTACCAGACTTTGTCGATTTAAAGTGCTTATCGCCCGTAGAACTTGACTTCTCGAATCGCAGCGCCTTTGAGTGGAATCCACATTTTACGTTCTTCGTCGTCGTGTCGGACGTTTTCGGGGTCTTCCAGTGCATTTGCTGTCAATCGCAAATGATGAATTTCCCGCTCAACCTTGAATCTTACCGGCAGTGTACCTTCCACTTTTATGCCGCGCTTATCCTCTACTGCCTCAAACGAGAGTTTCTGGTTCGGACGTTTTATACCAACATCCAAAGCGAGGTTACGGATGGTTGATGCCGGATAGACTTCAACATACTTAATATAACTGGGTATGTCCAATTTGATCAAGGTTTCCGTTTTGAGACTACCTTCCACGCGACGCTGGTACTGCAGCGGTTGAGATACCCCCTTTACTATACTTCCAACAAATTCTTTTTTGATGGATCCTTGTGCTGCAAAGGTGCCAACTGTTTTCAAGTCGCCATCTACAATCTCAGGGATTCGATCACAAGTAAGCCGCGATGCCGGAATTTCGATAAGCGGTACCTCTTGCAGCATCGCACACCCCATAACACTGCATATTAGAATGAATAAAATACTGAATACTTGCATTCTCATTTCTTTACCTCCCCACCAGATGTAGAAAATCTTCTTACAATAGTTGCTTTCCGTAAAGTTTGATCTCTCGGATTGAAGCCCCTTTCAGAGGAATGTCAATTTCTTTGTCATCAACCCGTGTCGCGTTTTGTCGATCTTCTATTGCGTCTGCTGTCACGCGTAGATAGAGCACTTCCCGCGCAACACTGAATTTAACAGGTTTTGTGCCTTCTGCGTCTTTATGCTGTTTATCATGCACCGGTTGAAATCCTGTCCCCGATTGACCGAGGTGATAACCGGATGCTTCCAATGTTGTGCTCAGGGCCAAATTAGGGATGCGTGAGGCGGGGTAAATTTCGACAGTATTCACGTACATCGGCTTTTCGAGTTTAATCAGCATCTCACATCGGATTGTCCCGTCAAGATCTGTTATATACTGCCCTCTGCCAAATGAACGCCTGCTGCGTTCCACGACCTCATACTTTTTTGTCACTGTCCCCTGTACTGCAAAAGTCGCAACTGTTTCCAAGTTGCCGTCCACTACTTCAGGGTGGGTTTCACAGGTCAATTGTGAAGCGGTAATTTCCTCAATAGGTGTCCCTTGAAGCCAAGATAAACGCGATTGCAGAATTCCCGTTCCAGATTGTCCCTGAGATGCTACACAACCAACAATACTTAGCATTAACACTATCCCTGCGATATAAGCGGACATTTTCAGGCTATGTCCGAAGTTATAGCGGGTCGATATTTTATCCATGTCGCTGCCGCCTCCTTGTTTAGAGGATTGTAAAGTGCACCCATAAGTTCACCTTGACTGCTTGTAGGGTGCACCTGCAATTAGAGGGTCTACCTGCCGAAAAATCTGACTTCGCGAATCTCGCCACCCTTTAGCGGGATCTCAACGCTTGAGTTTATGTTTCGGGTAGAATTCTGTTTATCTTCAATCCCGTCTGCACTCATCCGTAGATAGAGGACTTCTCGTCCAATTTGGAAGCGAACGGGTGTCAATCCTTCTATATCTTTGTGCTGCTTATCGGAGACTCGCTCGAAGGCGACATCAAAGCGGGGTGGATCATCGGTTGTTGTCATCATTGCGAAATTCGGGATGTGCCGTGATGCCGGATAGACCTCCACGTAAGAGACATAGGTAGGTACATCGAGTTTGATAATCGCTTCTGTGCGACGGTTGCCTTCAACTTGCGTTATGTAGCGCCGTTGTGCGTATGTCTGCCGCCGAGTCTCGCCGTCAAAAATTTGATACGCTTTTCGGACGAATCCGTTTACTGCAAATGAACTCACTGTCTCCAGATTGCCATCCACGAATTCCGGGTTCGATGCACAGGTGAGGCGTGAGGGGGCAATTTCTTCAACAGTCTGGTTCAGTTGGTTCAGCACAGCACACCCCGTAACGCCGATGAGCAGAACGGTTAAACTGATTAGGATTCTCATTTTTCCTCCTGTTGTATGCCTTAACGTTTTAGGTTTCATTACGAAAACCACCTAAGTGTTAATATTACTTTAGAGTTACGGCACACGGAGTGTGCCTACTACTTTAAGGGAACTTCAACATCGAAACGTTCCGCGGCTTCGACGAGGCGGTTCCAAGTCGGTTCCTCAATCGGTATCCCTTCGCGGAGGCGTTTCTCGCGGCTCCGTTCCTCGAATTCTCCCGGAACATAGATTTCGTCAACACCCGGCAATCGAGCAGACGACTTTACCCACTCTACGAGATACGCGATTTCCTGTTCATAGTCCGCTAAGTCGATGAAATCCTCGATTTTGATAGCGAACATTACGATGCCGCTTGCCCCCCGCGTCGGTTGTTCGCGGCTACATCCTGCCCAAGAGAGTCCACCAGCAATAGCATCTATCATCACGCCGAGTCCGAACCCTTTGTGCCCGAACTGAAAACCACCGAGCGGCATAACGGCTGTGTCCTGCGGAC
>JAPPDN010000980.1 GCA_028824575.1 Candidatus Poribacteria bacterium
ACCGGTCTTTCGTATCAAGCCGCGCATCCGCTTCCATCGCTCTAACTACGATAACCTCTCCTCAAGCGCACCAATCCGGTATAGTCTTGACGACATCATCCATTTTGCTGAGCTGAAACGTGGTGTTGACTTGACGGAAAAGATTGATGATGTCAAACTCGCGGAGATCCTCGGTGACGCACCCGCACTCAAGGATGTTGCAGATGATCCAGCATTGCAACTCGTTTCACAACGCGATGTCTCCCTTCGGAACCCGCCCTTCAAAACCAAAACCAAGGTCTTTGGCAAAAGTGAAGATGAAGGTGTGGAAGAAGGTGGTATCCCGATTGGAACGTTCCTTGATGCACTCAACCAACCCCAACGGACGGAGCAAATTTTCAAGCGATTCGCACGGGGCAGCGAGTTCGCACGCGATTTGCGAGAGGCGTTATCACCTTACGAAGATTTTGAATTTCAATTCGGGCTTTATTCGCGATATGAACGGCGAGATTGCGTCTTGGCGAGTGGTGATGCTGAAACCAGTGGGAACTACCGCGCAACCTTTGATCCTTGGACTGCCCTCGGTTATATCCGTACTGCTGGTGATATGCAGCAGTTCCAAATTTTAATGCATGAACGCGGGACACGATGGGAACATAAGATTATGTTGGAACAGATGGATGCGCCAACCCGTGAACGCCTCGCTACAGAAATTCCAGGGCTTCGTCGCGAGTATCTCATTGGGCGCGTCTTATCCAAAAGTCAAACCGCCTTGACCCGATTAGCCGAACTTCGCCAATCCCAACTAAACCTCACAACCGATTTACAGACCGGATATACACTGCGGTTAGAGATACCGGTTCCTAAAAAACGGTTCTCTGTGATAGAACACCGTCGAAAATTGCGGGAAACTTTTAATGGCGGTGGTGCCTATCGTTTGCATCCGCTGAACGGCGAATTTGTTGAGAGACACCATAACATGGCAAAGGGTATCCGAAATGGCATCATCTGGACCTTGGATTCTGTTGAGCTACTCACAGGGCAACTACCATTAGAGGTACAAGATGAAGGCTTCCTTATTATCAAAACGCCGCATCAGAACAGATTTGTGGTGCGTTCTGCCGAAGAACTCCGTGAACGTCTGCCGAAAAACGGGTTCGAGAAGTGTTGGAACGAAAATGTTGATATCGGTGGTTATACGGTACTCAGCCAAATGAGTGGCAGAGTCTATGCCATCAGTTACGGACGCAGAAATACAGGCAGCATTCATGAAGGGAACATCACGCAAGAAGAGGTCGCGCATTATCTTTCAATTGAATACTTAGGGATAGAACCGTCGCGTGCCAACGTTTCGCATTCTGGAATACCCGCAGATGCGCAGCGAAGTTTCTTTGACAGACTTTTTAATAGGCAGCCTACACCGCATCTTTTTAACCATCTGATTAAAACTGAGGCACAAGTTATCTCCGAAATGAAAATCCTTGCGCAGCATTGTAAAGAAAAACTGGAGATCCCATAGGCGTTCAGATTTTACGTTGGAAACTATCTCTGTGAGGTAAAATAGATGATACGCTATCTTAAAGTTAAGGGACTCAATAATAGACTTGATAATGAATTCAAATTCAATGAAGACTTAAACATTTTTACTGGCGCAAACGGATCCGGTAAGACGACATTACTGAAACTGATATGGTATCTCATTAGTGGGAATCTTAATCAAATCCTTGCTCAAATTCCGTTTCATTCCATTGCAATTCAAACGGATATGTTCGCCTTGAGCATGGAACGCGTTGAACCTGACCGAGTTACACTTGATTACAGTTTTGGTGAAGAGGAAGGCGTGTACGAATTTATTGTCATTGCTGCGGAGACTGGAAGGATTGACCGGAAGGATGTGGGTTGGGTAAATGCGCTTGAAAAACGGATCGCGCGAACGACCAAGCGGAGTCTATTCTTCCCAACCTTTAGAAGAATTGAGGGCGGTTTTTCGCGAGTTGCAATGGACAGTGACGACTCAGCGGTAAGATTTCGCGCTTCCGCGCCAGAAATGCTTCAAGACTCAATGTTGAGATTCTCCGATGAGGTGTCAATCAATGAACACAAGTTCATTGCTTCGATCTCAACAGAGGATCTCCGTGAACTACTCACGCAGAAATACGCTGATATTTATGAAGAAATCACCACACGCCAGGCACAGGTATTAGAAAACATTTCAAAAGAGATACAAAACAATCCAGATAAGGACAAAGTTTCTGAGATTCCTCAAGATGCGTCGGCTGTTCTGAATGCTATTCAGAAAGTTAATGAGGAACGGGAACAGTTGAGTAAACCGTTTTCTGTGCTATCTGAGTTGTCTCGGAAGATTCTACGGTATGACGCGATACATGTTACTGGACGGGTTGTTCGTGGAGAAACTACCGATGGGATTACTTTGGGAGAAGGCAACGATGGAATTACTGTTGGAGAAGCAAAAGATGCTATCTCCTCCGACAAACTTTCCTCCGGTGAAAAGCAGATGCTTAGTTTTTTGTGTTATAATGCCTTTTACAAGAATACGGCTATTTTTATTGACGAACCAGAACTAAGCCTCCACATTGATTGGCAAAGGCTACTTCTACCGACTCTCCTTGATCAAAGCACTGGAAACCAGTTTTTCATTGCAACGCATTCACCTTTCATCTTTTCTGGATATCGGCATAAAGAGATTCCACTGGAAAGTAATTGAGCGAATAAAGAAAGAGATATCTGAATGTCATTGCCCGATCCTACTTTAGAGAATTTAGTTGATGCTCTGCGTCTTTCTAACAAGCCAAACATTATTGTTGAAGGTCAAGATGATGAAATCATCTATGGAACATTAGTGGAGCGTTTAGGAAGATTTGATGTCGGTTTTTTCAGTGCCGGTTCCAAAGACACTCTACTTCATCTTTATGAGGAACTTGCTGAATATGAAAATGCGGGGGACTTCAGGCATGTCCCTGTCGCTTTTATTGCTGACCGTGATATGTGGTTGTTCAGGGGCATTCCAGATCAATATGACGACATTATTTGGACAGAAGGTTATAGCATTGAGAACGATTTGTATTCATACGTCAAGTTAAGGGATCGAATAGGAAATGAGGCAGAATATGATCAAATCTTAGACGCAATTAGCATGTGGTTTGCCTATAAAGTGGAAGAATATTTAGAGAAGAACCCACGAGAAAAAACCTTTGAATCTATTCGAGATGAGGAACATGTGGATGTGGCATATCATTTAAATCGAGTTGTTCCACCTGAAAAGACTACTCTGGCACCTGATTTGGAGTTTCTGCCTTCAAACCATGAAAGGGTTAGGGAGGTCAGGAGCACATATCATCTTCAACTCCGCGGAAAACTTCTTTTTCAGTTACTCGTCCGCTTTTTAAATAAACCCAAGCAGGGCTTTCGGGACGCTACAGTTAGCTACTACGGTCTGTACAACGATGCAATTACGGTTCCTGAGTCAGATTTACTATTTTCTCGTTTAGAAGATGAAGTACGAGAAAAACTGAATGAGCAACAACAAAAAATCACATCACAAATATCAACTTCCTGATAACACCGCCAAAAGAACAACAGATGGAGACACTTGAAAATGCCAAACTGCAGAAAAGTCCTTATCACCGGAGCCTCTGGCTATGTTGCCGGACGGATGCTCCCAGAATTTCGTGAACGCTATGAACTCGTACTGTTGGACGTGAGAACCACGAACCGGCAGGGGGAAGAGGTCGAAGGGATCCAAATCGCTGAACTCACCGCCCCGGACCGAAACACATATAGACACCATTTTGAAGGCGTTGACGCAGTCGTCCATTGCGCCTTTAAGGGTGGCAATTTTGAGAACGAACTCGCCAACGTTCAGATGGCATACAATCTCTATCAAACCTGTGTTGAAACGGACGTCCGACGCGTTGTTGTCTGTAGTTCTAATCACGCCGCCGACTACTATGAACGGCTTATCTGGGCAGATAAGTGGGATGTGGTAACGCCGGAGATGCGTCCACTCTCCGATAACTTCTACGGCTGGGCAAAAGAGGCGTATGAACACCTCGGTTTTGTCTTTGCCACTGGACATGTTGACGGTAAGAAACTACAGAACGTGCAGGTCCGCATCGGTGGACCGCGGGAGACAGATATGGCGAACTCCTCAGCGGACGATTTGAAGGCGATGCGCCGCGGACTCGGTGCGTACTTGAGTGTCCGCGATCAGGTGCAACTCTTCGTCAAAAGCATTGAGACAGAGAACATAGAGGACGAAAACGGTATTCCGTTCCAGATTTTCTACGGTATCAGCGATAATTCGCATAAGTTCTGGAGCATCGCCAATGCCCGGAAAGTGATAGGTTATGCACCAGAAGACGACAGTCAACTCCGTTTTGCTGATCGGTTAGCAGAATTGTTAGAGCAGGCAAAAGAGACGTAGCGCGTAATTTCTCTGCTTCTTTCTGTAGGAGCGACCTCTGGTCGCGATTCCCTCTAAAGAAACTAACGACTTGTAAGGTGCATGACACTTTTCACATGGAGGCTATGTACCAGTTGTAGCAAGCAGAAAGTATGAACAGAGTTCCTGCTATTATGGCTATCTGGAGTCCTTTCCTAAGTCGCGAGGCGACCTGAGATCTTTCATCTCGGTTTCGGGGAACAGCAAACACTATGCCTAATCCCATAACGACTGCCCCAACGCCGATGGCAATAGCCGCTTTCATTTGGCGTATATCATCAGTTCCATCCGCTAAAACGAGTTGGATTTTTAACGTCAATCCAATTATCAGTAGGGCAAAGACGACAACGGTTTTTAGAGCAATAATGCGCTCCTGGGTCCAACCGGTCTCAACAGCACGCCCAATCAAAAAAGTACTACCCAACCAACTATAAATCAGTATATTTAGCGTTATAATAATCCCACCGAGTGTCCACATCTTCGTCAGTGCCAGAAAAGGCATAATCCCGATGTTGATTTGCATTGCGAAAATTCCAACGTAGAATACCGCTTGCTTTGGGATCTTGGGAAACATCGTGCATCTTTTCCTTATTGATGGGGTTTGCGATGGCTTTCGTAAGTCCAAGTTGTTATTCCAAAGTATAGCATAAAAGACGTTTATTCGTGAGAAAATTCGCACTTGACAACACCGACGGAGACTTGTAAAATAGCGGGACCTCATACAAGGAGCCTACGATGCCGAACTTTACAGCAGAAGAACTCACGGCTATTTGCCGCAACGTCTTCCAAAAATTAAATATCCCCGAAGCCGAAGCGGAAATTGTAACCCGTTCTATGGTGGATGCCAATCGCGTCGGACACGATTCACACGGCGTTATTCATCTCGCAAAATATGTACGCGAACTGGAGGCAGGATTAATTCAACCTGGCACTCCAATAGAAACGCTGCACGAATCCGCGTCGATCGCGGTGTTAGATGGGAACTGGGGGTTCGGTCCTGTGATTGCAACGCGCGCTGTTGAATTGGCGATTGCAAAGGCAAAACAGACAGACATCAGCTCTGTTGCCGTATCGCGGTGTAATGAGACGGGTAGATTGGGCGGGTATGCATGCCTCGCGGCGGATGTGGAGATGATTGCACTACTGATGGCAAACGATCACGGCGGTGGCACGTGTGTTGCACCGCACGGCGGCGTTGAGGGCAGACTCTCTACGAATCCGATCGCGTGTGCTGTGCCGATTGAAGGGCAAGATCCGATTGTGTTGGATATGTCTACGAGTGTTGTTGCATCGGGGAAGATTCGGGTTAGACAGCATCAGGACGAGGTACTTCCACACGGTTGGTTGATTGACGCAGAAGGTGAGTCAACGACAAATGCGGACGACTTCTACAGCACGCCACCTGCTGCTTTATTACCGTTCGGTGGGATTGCTGCCCACAAAGGATTTGGTTTGAGCGTTATTGTTGATATTTTGGCAGGTGCGCTTACGGGTGCTGGATGTAGTCAGAGTGAAGATGCCCGCGTCGGCAATGGGTTGTTTGTGCTTGTAATCAATGTTGCGAGTTTTAGAGGGTTTCCGGGGTTCAGTGCGGAGATAGAACGATTTATAGCGTATCTCAAATCAGCGAAACGCGCTGCTGGTGTT
This sequence comes from Candidatus Poribacteria bacterium, assembly GCA_028824575.1. Lineage (GTDB taxonomy): Bacteria > Poribacteria > WGA-4E > WGA-4E > WGA-3G > WGA-3G. Next base: position 6,089 of record JAPPDN010000980.1, read on the forward strand.
GACGTAATTCGGATGCCGGGGGAACGCAGTTGGAAGGAACAACGCAAACGGGAACGGGAAGGTATTCCGATAGATGCAGAAACACGGGCACAAATTCAGGCTCTATAAATTAAATTAACGTGAATTTAATTCAGTGGTTCTCTCTTGTATACTAAAACCGTAGCCCGTAATGTAATGGAGGGCGGATTTCGAGAAAGGCACGTTAATATCTAAACCTACGTCATTTACCCGCAAGGAAAGTTAAAAAAGTGAATCACCTGTCTCTGGGTGAAAAAGGTGTGCCTTGTCCATGTTGAAGTTAACTGTCAACGGCGTATTGTGTTGCGGCATATTGATAAGATCCGATTGTGCAACAAAGTTGCTTTTCTCGGTCCGCAAAT
>JAPPDN010000005.1 GCA_028824575.1 Candidatus Poribacteria bacterium
CATTCTGCAAATGACTTGCAATCCCTAACACAGACATTAACCAAAACACTGGAGAGTCTAGAGAAGTTATCTCCTGCTGATCAGCAGACCTCCGCCAATTTACCTACGCCGCAGCTCGCAAGTATACTGGAGCGGTTTACAATTGCCTTCGAGGCATTTCAGCAAATCGCGTCCACCCGTGATGCCAACGCAATCGTTGAAGTTGTCGAGAGACTAACACTCGCGCTACAACCACCACTTCAACAGATAGCAATTACAAGTAAAACTGAGGAAAACGATGACGAAAGCAGCGTGTCCACACCTTCAACCAAAGCAGATTAACTGACGGCCACTACCCTAAATCCCCATACGGAGCGCAACCGCAGCGAGCAGAATCAACAACGAAACCACACCCATCAGGCTGGATACGATTGACAGCTGCGAACGGAGTGGCTTGATTTCGGGTGGGAGTTCTTCAAGTGTCGGATCTAAATCCTCTATCGCTGCCGCCAATCGGGGTGCGAAAATCATACTGTGCAAGACCGTAAGGATAATCAACACAAAGAAAAGCCCGATTTTGATGAGGAGGGTTCGCATAAACGCATCGGAGATCGGGCTTGGAGAGGTGATGTCAATAGAGAAGAAAATGTTAACGATGCCGGTAAAAAATAGCACACCGATACAGCCCCAAACAACAGGCTCAAAGCGTTTGCCAATCTGCGTCAAGAGTTTGATCCGTTCGACAGGTGGTAGGTTCTGTCTGAAGTGTGGGACGATCACCATCGCTAAAATGAGGTTACCCCCGACCCATACAACAGCCGCGATAACGTGTATCCAGAGAACGAAGAGAGAAAATATATCCATAGTATCCATATTAGCAATTCCTTATAGAGTTGTCGGTTATCGATTATCAGCTATCGGAAAGTTTTAAATGCCTTGCAGTGAGAGTAAAGTGGTTAACAACTTTAGGATACTTCGCAACTTTAGATACACTTGCAAACTTTCTGACCGCTGATGGAAACTTCTTAACTGACGGAAACCGATGGCTGATGGCTGACGGCTATTTTGCTGATAACGGCTTCGGCGCGTGCGATTAACGTGCGACGTTCGTTCGCCGTGAGCGGCACGGGTGCGAAACGATGGTAATCACATTTCGTAAGGAGATCAACGAGTTCTTCAAGCGTAGCCTCGGAGACACTGGCTTGCACACAGACCTCGCGCGCCGTGTCGATATTGCGTTGTGCCAACCCAAGTGTGTCCTCAAGATATTGATACAATGTCTGCGCGAGTGTATTCGCAAACGCCGTCGCCGCATCTGTAGCATCGTTGCGGGCGAGTGCCGTAAGCGCATCGCGTGCTTCTGAAATAGGCGGTGCGGTTTCCGTTTCCGTCTGTCTTCCGCTTCGTCTTTTCGGTGCGTTGTCGTTAACCGGCACCGTTCCCGTCGTCGCGTTTACTCCCGTATCCGTAGCCCTCTGAAATCTGGCACGGTACCAGAGAAAGCTTGCAATCAACACACCGAAGCTCAGCACCGTCAACAATATTATCCAGATCCACCACGGTGAAGACTCGGTATCATCAACACCAGCGGCATCATTCGGATTTGGACGCACGGATACAGGAATAGGGGTCGTCTGTGCCGTCGCATAAACCGCCCGGCTTGGATCGAAGTAGATATACGCAATAGCAGGGATACGCAGCGTTCCCGATCGAGCAGGGATTAAGGCATAAGCGTAAGTTCGAGTTGTCGGTGCGGAACCTTCAACGAGGTTCGGTCCGTTCACAACAACACCCGGTATCGCTGGCAGTTTGGGAGCCGTGACCGTTTGCATGCTGCCCCGTCCAGAGATCTGCACGGACAACGTCAGCGCACGTCCCGCTTCTATAGCACTCCTATCCACATAAGCGGAGATTTGGTATTCGCCAACGGCACCACTGAACTGCGACGGCTTTCCGGTTTCCGGCAGAGGTTGGACAGTCAATTTCAAGGGGTTCGTTTTCAACGTCTTACGTCCACCAGGAATAGGGAGTATTAATGTTGCAGGTTCGATGACAAGCTGCCCTGTCCGCTGTGGATATAACCGGCGCACCTGTTCCTGCACCCAAAATGTTTTTCCACGAATCCGCTGCGTTTGTGGTGACAGTGGTGGCAATTCCTCAACTAAGAAATCGGGGAACGTCGGGAGGTGTGGGGTTGGCGACGCTTGTGTCGGCAGCACCGCGGTATAGAGATAGCGAAAGGTATATGTCAGCGGCGCATTGAGATACGGTTCAGCGGTACTCACTTCGGCTTCAACTTGATGAACGCTCTGCGTCGAAACATCCGTATAAGTGTTGGCACCACTGACGCGGATAGATCCGGGATTCGCGAAATAGGTCGTACCTTGGTAGGCAAAACGGACATCGGAGAGCGAAAAGTCGCCGATTGCCTGTGGAATCAGTTCATAAGCCCACGCCATAGAAACGGCAATCTTATTTGATGCCAATCGGGGTGTCGTTTCAGAGTGAAGCGGGACCGCGAGGAACGCAGGCAGGAAATTGAACTTCGGTGCCTCAATGTGCGTGATAGCGGTATCCCCTGAAAGCGTAAGATCCAACCGTGCCTTCTCGTCAAGCTGAATCTGACGTGGATTTACCACAGCAGCGACATTAATCCCTTGACTGAGTGCCTCTATCGCAAGAAAGATGAAAACAATACTGACGAAAAAGACTGGAAGATTGGACGATTGGACGATTGGGAACCTTATCCTTCTATCCTTCCGTCCTTCCATCTTTCCATCCTTCTGAAGTCTACCAATCCTTCTCACGTCGAGGTCCGCTTTTGCGCTGTCGCTGCAGTAATTTTTGCCGTAGCCTATTTTCATTCTTACCAAAACGTTTGAGGAGCTGAAGTGCCTCCGCTTCGCCAATATCGTCCGGTTTAGTTTGCGGTGCCGCGTCTTTATTCGCACGCTGCTGTTGTGCTAAATCCTTTTGTTGTTGCGCGAGTCGAAGCGCCAATGCAAGGTTGTGTTGGGTATCAGTATCCTGTGGCTTCAAACGGAGCGAGTGCCTGTAAGCATCAATCGCGCGTCCAAGATCACCGGTTTTAAATTCGGCATTTCCCAAGTTGTAATAGATATGTGCCAGATTTAGCGTCCTCTCGGTTTTTCCATTGTGCCTTGCTAACGCTTCCCGAAACGCCTGTCCTGCTTCGCCAAACCTACCGCTTCTATAGAGCACGGTGCCGAGATTATAGTAAGCGACCGGATTATCAGGCTTCTGAAACGTCGCCTCTTGAAAAGCGATTTGTGCTGCGTTATAGTCCCCTTGCAGATACGCCTCGTGCCCGGCGTTCATCGCGCGCGTCCAACCGCCGATCCAGCCGACGAGCACGGAAGCGAGTAAAATTAAGAAGCAGATAAGGCATGTATGTCGCATAGTCTGAGTTTGGGTAGATGCTGTGAAAATATTTTAACGTGCCAATCCAGATTTGTCAAGTTTAATAGTTGTCAGAGTAGTTGTCAGAGGCAGGACGATTTAGTTTTCTGTTTTTGAGTCCAATTTTGGACACCCAGGCCCGGTAGGTTCGGTTTCCTAACCGAACCGGGCTTGAAAAAGAAAAATCAAAAATTTAGAGAATCCGATAATTTATCTAAAACTAAATAACCCTGTTGTCAGAGGGAATGGTTATCAGTTTTCAGTTAAGAGGGTTCTTGTAGCAGTTGAGGTTACTGTTCAAGCAACAGCAAACCTCTTGTAACTGACGACTGAAAACTGATAACTGAAAACTATTAAAAAAATAAGGCGCGCTCTGAGACGCGCGCCTACAGAAAGTAACAATGATTGCTTATTTCCGTTTGATGTCTGCCCAGGTTGTAGTCAACTTCCCGGTAGGTTCAACGGCTGTCAGCGGTGCGATTTCATCGAAGAAACTCTGCTTATCCGTTGCATCTTTCGGGTAAATAGTGACTGCGTCATGGGTTGCATCATCAAAGTGCAGGTTGAAATATGCGGAACCGCCAGATTCGCCGCAGCGATACAGCAGTACGTTCCCGCCTTTTTGCAACTCGACTTCAACGTTGTGAAGGATCGTTCGTGCGGCACCTGTCCATCTGGAGTTGTTGTACCATTTTTCGCCGTTAATCCAAATTTGGGCGTGATCGTCATGTGCAGGGGACATGATGGCTTTTCTTGCCGCGGGTGCATGAATAACAATCATTCCGTAGGTATCAATGTTATCAACCGGACCGCCTCTGTTCATATTGTTTCCATCTGCTGGATCCAATTCAAAGACCGTCCATTTTCGCGTACCGCCGTTCCCAGCTTTCCACTCCATATCAAAGGTCTTTGTAAGGTTCAAGCCTGCGGCTGTCGAAAGTTTGGTTTCCGTGAGTTTACCGTTGGTGCCTTCATCAATAAGATCTCTCTTAGAAGAATTCTGAAAACCACCGTTGTTTTCATAGTTGCCATCGGGACCATACCACTTCGTAATCCAGTTTTTGTTGTTAGCGTGACTTTCCCTCAGACCATCACCGTTCGGGTCTGGATCTTTCAGGAGTTCGTCGTCCTTCAGGGGACCCCCCTCAATATCGTTCGCCTGCGCGAATACAGTGTGCGAAGTTCCAATAACCAGGGCAAAGACAATCGCAATTGCGAATGTCAGTCCGTAAACACTTTTCATTAAAATTTGCCTCCTTATAGACAATTCATAAAAATAGCAGGCTTTAGGAACCTACTATTTTGTAAACAGATTTTGAATCCGAGTGTAATTGGGATTCATAATAAGGTTTATCGCTATGTATATAGTATACATTCTAAACGATAATTTGTCAAGGAATAATTCGCAGCAGCTACAAACCGCACCTATTATTTTTTATTGGGTTGGATAAGCATCTAAAGCGGTTTGCCACTTCGTGAGTTGCGCCACGCGTTGCTCGGGGTCCGTGGTCATTTCAAGCGGTCTGCCGCGCGTATCAACAACCAAGCCAACAACACCTCCTATCGCCTCGGTTTCAATGGCGTTCCCGTTCCCCGCCCCGAGATCAAACCGACGTGCAGGTTGGAGCTTCAAGGTCGCTTTCTCGCCCAACGGCAGCGGATAGCGACGGAGTTCACCGAACTGAATGTCTTCACGTGTTGGCGGTATATCTTCACCACTGATTTCGATAGTCAGACATTCATCCCCAGTATGCCCTTTACCGATCGGAGCGATAGAGGTGCCTAAGTGGATAAGACAGTCGCGTTCAAAGACATGGGTAGCAGCTTCAGGGTTGACTTGCGCAAGCACACCGAGTTGGGGCATCATAAAGATGCTGTCAACGGCGAGATGGGTTATGCCTTCGGGTTGAAACGCATCTATCATCATGAGCATCGCCTGCTGCCGACGCGGCGCGTGCGATAAAACGCCACCGCTTCCGATAAGCATATCCAAAGCAAGCATATTCACAAGCGTCTGACCACTTTCCGCCTGATCAAAGGCTTCAGAGATAGTACGCTGTTGCTGCACACCCCTCAACTCAACTGCGAGTTGTTTGTGCTGTTCAAAGGCAAGTCGGAGCGCCTCACGCGCAATCGCTTGTTCCAAGATTAACTCTTGCAAGGTTTGCGGAATCGTTGTCGGACGAATCATCTTGTTCTTGACACGATTACGCAGATCCCCCACTTCAATATCAAACGGTACCCATCGGAGCACGTTTTCCAAACCGGCTTCAGCGAGGACATTTGAGACACTGTAACTCATACCGAGGTTCGCACTCACGGTCCGGTTAAAGATCGGTTCTGCCTCTTTATTTTTAAACACAGAAAAGACATCCGTCGTTGCACCGCCGATGTCTACACCGACGACTTCGATACCCTGCTGATTAGAGACAGTCTGGATGATTTCACCCACTGCCCCGGGGGTCGGCATAATCGGCGCATCTGTCCAGTCGATGAGTCGTTTGTAACCGGGGGCGTGTGCCATGACATGCTCAAGGAACTGTTCCTGAATTTTGTGGCGTGTCGGCATCAGGTTTTCACGCTCTAAAACGGGACGCAGGTTGTCTACCGTCTGGAGTGCCATGACATCTTGCAACCGTTCCTGAATCGATTCCCGCGCGTTTATATTCCCAGCATAGATAAGCGGAAGTTCATAGGCAATACCCAACCGCGGTCTCGGACGTGCAGCGGCGATAATCTCAGCCAATTCAACAACGTGTGAAGTCGTCCCACCGTCAACCCCCCCAGAGAGGAGTAACATATCAGGTCGGAGATGTCGGATGCGCTCGATTTTTTCATGTGGGAGCCGTTTGTCGTTAGAAGCGATGACATCCATGACGATCGCACCAGCACCGAGCGCAGCTCGTTCCGCGCTTTCACCTGTCAGGTTACGGACAACACCGGCTACCATCATCTGCAACCCACCCCCAGCACTACTCGTCGAAATATAGACATCAACACCAGCATCCCCGTTTTGTGGTTTTATGATAACACCCTTATCAAGGAGTTTGCGTTCAGCACGTT
>JAPPDN010000149.1 GCA_028824575.1 Candidatus Poribacteria bacterium
AATAATTCCACGATACGCAAGTGGGAACGTTATGGTCCAAAACACCTTCACCGGTGATGCGCCAAGCGTCCGTGCAGCATTTTCAAGTTCTTGTGGTACAGACTCCATCCCCGTCACAATACCACGTACTAACAGTGGAAATGAGATAATTGAGACTGCAATGACAACAGCCAACTGTGTAAAAACAATCTCTATACCGAAAACTTGATAGATAAATCCACCAATGAACCCGTGCTTGCCCAATAGAATCAGGAGTAAATATCCACTGACGATGGGCGGCAACACCAAGGGCCACATCACAAACGTATTCAGGAGAGCCTTACCGGGAAATGTACGTTTCGCGAGGAGCCAACCTGCGAATAGCCCTGGTGGTAACATTATAACAAGACTCAGAAACGCAACTTTTATAGATAATGAGAGCGCAGCAACTTCGGCAGCGGTTATCTTCATTTTGATGCCAAAACGGTAAACCCGTGTTTTTCAAAAATTTCACCGCTCTCCATAGACTGTAGATAGTTAATAAATCTGCGTGCCAATTGCTTTTGTGGGCTTTCTTTCATAACGACAGCCGGGTAAATGATCGGTGTATATGCTTCAGGTGGTAACTGATAAAGCACATTTATATCTTCGGTGAGTGTTGTATCTGTTTTATAGACAACGGCAATATCCACATTTCCAGCGGTGACATAAGCAAGCGTCGCACGTACATCTGTGCCGAAAATCAGTTTCGGGCGTAGTGTCTCCCATAATCCAAAGTAAGTTAAGGCTTCCTTCGCGTAAGCACCAGCAGGCACTATATCTGGATGCCCGATAGCAATTCTCGAAATCTCAGATACAACAAGGTTAGTAGGTGTTTCCACAGAGATTTCCGCGGTCTCATCTGCAACAAGGACTAAGCGATTGGTTAACAAATTTCGGCGACTTTCGGCTTCAAGCAGCCCATTCGTTTCCAGGGCAACGACTTGGCGCGGACTTGCCGAGATAAAGACATCCCCTGACGCTCCCTTTTCGAGTTGGCGTTGTAACGTCGTAGAGGCGGCGAAGTTATAATAAACTTTAACCTGATTCTCAACTATAAACGTTGCCCCGATCTCCGTGAGCGCGTCCTTCAAACTGATTGCAGCGAAGACGCTTAATTCGTTCTGCCGCTGCTCCTGCGCGCATCCTAAAAGCAGTATGAACATAAACAGCAGGCAAAGTAGAATAAGAGACTTAAAAAATCGGTGCATTATTTCGGTTTCAACATATCCATCAGTTAGATAAAAAATCTTGACAAGTATAGCAGATTTGTTAAGCTGTGTCAAAGGTTTTACATCTTCGCCTTCGTTAAGCAACTTTTCTTGCAATCCGTTTAAACCTGTGGTATCCTATTTATACACAATAATAGACAATAGGTGAAAACTATGAAATTAGGTTTATGCACCATCGCTTTTCAGGAAAAACCGTTGGAAGAAGTTATAGACATTGCAGCGGATTACGGTTTTGATGGCATTGAACTCTGGGGGAAACCACCGCATTTACCCGAGGACTACGACGAAAACTACGCCAAAAACGTCAGGGACATGGCGCAACGGAAGGGATTAACTATCTCGGCGTTCGGTTCGTATGTTGACCCTTTAATGCACCTCCACCAACAACATTTTGAAGAAGCCTTTAAAATAGCGCACGACTTAGGCACTGACCTTGTCCGAATATGGTCAGGTGGTGGTGCCTCAAGATCAATCCCCGCTGCCGATAAACGTCTGATCCTCTTTCGATTGGTGAGCATTACACAGTGGGCAAATTTCCGCAATATCCAACTCGGATTGGAAATGCACAACAACCATCTCACCGATAGCGCCGCAACTATCTTAGAGACAATTGAAGCGGTTAACCTGCCTGCGCTGAAAACCTACTATCAACCCCTTACACGGTCAGATGCCGACGAACCGCACGCCGCTGCAGAAAAACTCGCGCCCCACATCGCAAACGTCCATGCACAAAATTTTGACGAAACCGGCAAAGCGTGTCCGATCGCCGATGGTGTCGTGAATTACACCCGAATCGTTGAAATCCTCAAGAATGCTAATTATGACGGTTACCTCGAAGTCGAGTTTGTCCACGGCGATAACAAATTAGAGGCACTCCAACGCGACCGAGATTACCTCGCGAGCCTCATTAATACAACAAATGGGGATGCACTGAAAGATCTGGATATTGACCCCGTATAAAATTGACACAAGCTCTTTTGAAGAATGCGTCATTCGTCCACAGATAAAAAGCGTCCGGGTATCTCATGCGGTTAGAAGTAGGTATTATTGCATTGGTAGAAGAGGTTTTTGGAACAACAGCGGAACGCCGCGCGCAGTTTGACTGGCTCCGTAACAAACCCAGTCGTGAACATTTCGGAGCGCATTACGATGCGGTCATGTCGCTCTACACTGAACTACAAGGCGACTGGGAAGGCACAACGGCAAAAGCCGATGGATACCTGATTCCGGATGCCTATTTTCCGGAGCCTTATCATTTTATTTTTGAGTTTGATGAGTTGCAACATTTTACACAATTTCGGGAGCGGACGTTTCAGTTTTATCCTGCGAATATCCCGCTCGGTTATGTGCCGGTAAAATACAAACAGTTTTGTCAACAACATCATGTTGCAGCCCTCGCAAAAGGACCAGAACGCTTCCGGCGACACACTGCGGATTTCCCGTACACAAATGGTCGTGCCGCGCAACGTGCTTTTTTCGACACGTTTCGGGATTGGCTGCCGCCCCTGCACGGGCTGAACCCAACGCTTAGGTTAGCCGAATTTGAAGTCGTGCCTATCTTGAAAAAACAGTTAAGTGGCGATACCGCAAAAACTTACATGGAAAACTTAATTCACAAACGGCTTAAAAGGTCTTCAATCGCTTTGAAAAAATATAAAAGGTAGGATAGATAACGCTAAATGAGCATGCGAAAGCCTGAAAAGGTGAATATTTCAGAACATCCACTGCTCCAAATAATAGGACAGACACCGCTCACGAAGATAGATCTCTTCGCTGAGGAGTTGCCGAATGTTGACATCTACGCGAAGATAGAAACCTATAACCCCGGAGGTTCGATTAAAGACCGACCGGTCCTAAGAATGCTTACTGAGGCGATTGCATCGGGAGAACTCACACACGAAAAGGTTATTCTCGACTCCAGTTCTGGCAACGCGGCGATCGCCTATGCTATGATAGGCGCAGCCCTTGGCTACAAAGTCGAACTTGTCATTCCAGACAACGCCAGCGAAGAACGGATAAAACGTATCCAATCACACGGGGCGGATATCATCCATACCGATGCTATCCTCGGTTACGATGAGGCACTACGGGAAGTTGATCGACGCTATGAAGCGGAACCTGACCGGTATTTTTTTAATTCACAATATGACAATGAAAACAATTGGCTGGCGCACTATGAAACCACCGGTGTCGAAATCTGGAACCAAACAGGCGGAAAAGTCACACACTTTGTTGCTGGTGTCGGGACTGGCGGCACCATCACCGGTGTCGGCAGACGACTCAAAAGCTACAATCCAGACATCCAAGTCTGTTCTATTTCACCAGAGGTGTTCCCCGGTATTGAGGGACTCAAACCGCTTGGGGATCCAGAGAATATTGTGCCAGCAATTCTGGATGAATCGGTGATTGATTACCGCATCCCGACGACGATTGAAAACGCTTACGAAATGTGCAGTCGCCTCGCGCGACGCGGATGGTTCGTCGGGCAATCCTCCGGTGGCTACCTTTACGGTGCCTACAAAGTTGCGCAACAAATTCAGGAAGGCGTTATCGTTACTGTCTTTAACGACCTCGGTGAACGCTACTTTAGCACAAGGTTGTGGGATTAATCCAAGGAGTTTTATGGAAACAACAGTTATTCCGTTTCGCGGGTTACGCTACGAGGCGACCAAGGTAGAAGGGCTCGCGAACGTCATAGCACCGCCGTATGATGTCATCAAACCCGAAGAACGGGTCGCTTTAGAGGCACGTCACCCTGCCAACATTATCCGTCTAATTTTGAGTCAACCGCGCAATGATGACACCGACGACGCAAATCAGTACACACGCGCTGCGACACTGATGAACCAGTGGATCGCGGATGGGACCCTCGTACAGGATGCGACACCGCGCTATTATATCTATGACCAGTCGTTTCGCGCACCAGACGGAAAAAATTATACACGTCGCGCCTTGATCGGTCTTGTGAAATTGCAACCTTTTGAAAATCGGGTCGTCTTACCACACGAAAAGACGCACGCCGGACCGAAGATCGACCGACTCAATCTCATGCGTGAATGCCACGCGAACCTCAGCCCTATTTTCCTCCTTTATGCCGATCCTACCGGTGATATTGAACAGATAATGGAAAGTTTTACCGATATAAACCCGCCCGAAATTGACTGTGCTGAGACCTTTGGAAGCACACACCAATTGTGGTGTTTAGATGATGCAGAACGCAACAATGAAATCCAAAACCTTTTGTCATCTAAACCACTCCTCATCGCCGATGGACATCACCGTTATGAAACTGCTCTCACTTTCCGAGATGAAATGGCGCAGACCGGATTATCCGGCTACGGGTATATGATGGTGAACCTTGTCAGGATGGAATCACCGGGTTTGGCTGTTTTAGCCATTCACCGGCTGCTGGATAACCTCAATTCTAATCAGATTGCCCATGCTATCACCAAATTGCCTGAAGTGTTTGAAGTACATGACATTGACACACAAGCAAACCTTATGGCAAAATTGGATACGCTGAAAGGGAAATCGGCTGCGGTCGGCATGTATACAGCAGACAATAACTATCGCTTACTGATCCCGCACTCAATAATACCCGACCAATTAGACGTAACACTCGTTCAAGAAACTCTTATCAAAGAGATGTTCCAAGTTGAAACGTTAGCCGATCATATTAGTTACACCGCTTACGCCGATGATGCCGTTGCACACGTGAAAGGCAGGGCGGATCGCGTCGCGCTCCTCATGAACCCGACTCCAGTAGAACGGGTCTTAGAAGTGGCTATGGCCGGTTCAATAATGCCACAGAAATCTACCTATTTCTATCCGAAGATGGCGACCGGTTTTGTTTTGAATCTGCTGAACCGGTAATGTCGTAGATAGAATAACTTTGGAAGGTAAACCGATGCATCACGAACAGGAAAGAGACACTTTAGCATTTACGCACCAGTTATACGCTGAGACCCCTCGTCAACTGGCATTTCAGGCGACGACTATCGCTGAAGCAGAAGCATGGCAGGTTGAGCTGCGGGCAAAACTTAGGGAATTGATCGGCGGTTTTCCAGAAGAAAAATGCGATTTACAACCAGAAGTCTTGGAGACCCGTGAATTCTCCGGTTATATCCGTGAAACGGTGCAGTTCAAGAGTCGTTCGCATTCAGTTATTTTCGGTTACTTCCTCTCTCCGAAGCATTTTAACAGTTCAACGCCAAACCCGACGATTCTCTGTTTAGCAGGGCACGGGCGCGGCGTAGATGACATCATTGGGATTGAGGAAGATGGTAGCATGCGTGGGGAATGGGGCGGTTATCAGAACGATTTCGCGCTCCAATGTTTAGCGCAGGGTTACAGTGTGCTTGCTATCGAACAATTCGGGTTTGGGCACCGTCGCGATGCCGTCGCCCATCAAAAAGGTGGCGGCAGTTCCTCGTGCCAACCGAGTGCGGGTGCCGCACTTCTGTTAGGGCATACGATGGTAGGTTGGCGGGTCTATGATGCTATGCGGGCGTTTGACTATTTAGGGACCCGTCCTGAAGTCGATATGAAGCGTCTCGGTATCATGGGGATCTCTGGCGGTGGGACGACCACCTTCTTCACCGCAGCAATTGATACACGTATTAAGGCTGCTGTCGTGAGCGGTTATTTCAATACCTTTCGGGACAGTATCCTGAGTCTAAGCCATTGTATAGACAACTACATACCGAATGTGTTACAATATGCAGAAATGTACGATATCGCCGGGTTGATTGCTCCACGCGCATTATTTATCGAATCCGGCACCGAAGATACAATTTTTCCGATTGAAGCTACCCGATTTGCAGTTAACAAAACAAAAGCAATTTTCAACTGCTTCAGTGCCGACGACAAACTCGGATTCGAGGTGTTTGAGGCAGGGCATAGTTTCTACGGTATCGGGGCATTTGAGTTTCTCAAAAAGGCACTGTAAAAGGAGGAGCGTGTGGCAATTGAACTATTTTCGATCGGCACAGAGTTAGTACTCGGACAGATTCAGGATACCAATGCCCACTGGATTGCGCAGCAGATTCTTCAGATCGGTGGCGAATTACGCAGGGTTACGATGCTACGTGATAACGCCGAGGAGATGTCCGAAGCATTGGATTCCGCGATTAAACGGGAAACGTCTCTTATTCTCACAACCGGGGGGCTTGGACCCACCCCCGACGATATGACT
>JAPPDN010000890.1 GCA_028824575.1 Candidatus Poribacteria bacterium
ATCCAGCAAGGTGCGACTTACGAGACCCCACGTCGCTTGGAGCGTGTTGAAATATCCCCACAAAAACATGTCATCTCTACCCTTGAGAGTCCGGTTCAACTGCACGCAACTGCCCATTTTTCAGATGGGACAAGAGAAGACGTCACACGATGGACTGTCTTTACACCAGAGGACACTTCAGCGATTGAAATTGACACAGCCACTGCTGTCGCCAAAGTGCTTCGCCGTGGTCGGCATATTATCCTTGCTCGTTATCTCACAGAGGTCGTTCCCATTGAGTTTATTGTACCTTTGAACAAAGTTCTGCCACACAGCCCAATTCAGAAAAACAAGCCTGAAACGAAGTGGAAGGGTTTTTCCTTGGGTGTTTCTTCAACCCAAGAGAGAAGCACGTTGATACCTAAACCCACTTCACTTAACCGCAAGGAAAATTTAAAAATTGATGGCGAAATCCTCAAATTACTCTCAACGCTCCGATTGCCAGTATCCCCACCTGTTGATGATGCTACCTTCTTGCGTAGGGTGACACTTGACCTCACCGGACACCTCCCTACACCAGAGGCGGTAACCGCATTCCTTGGAGATCCAGATACAAATAAACGGGAAACGTTAGTGAATGGCTTGCTTAACTCCGATGAATTTAACGAGTACTGGACATTGCAGTTGGCGAAGCTGCTACGGATTGGCGCGCAGGAAAGGAATGCCCAAGGCGCGTTTGTCTATCACCAATGGCTTTCCGAACAGATTCGCGACGGTGTTGGGTATGATCAGATAGCACGTTCAGTTATTTTAGCAACCGGCGATTCATACGAGATCGGTCCAGCAAATTTTTACCGCACAGTAAATGGAGCGCGAGAACAAGCCGAATTCATGAGTGAACTCTTCATGGGAGCTCGACTCCGATGTGCTAATTGCCATAATCATCCATTGGACAAATGGACGCAAGACGACTACCACGGATTGGCGGCGATCTTTGCCAAAATAGAGAGCGATCAGATCGTTAAGGTAAGACCGTCTGGTGAGGTTATCCACCCGGCGACGCGGGAAAAAGCGATACCCCGGATTCCCGGCAATCGGTTTCTGCCTGCCGATGTAACTGATGGGCGAACCGAATTGGTAGATTGGCTAACAGGTCAGGACAACCCATACTTTGCCAAAGCGATTGTCAACAGATTGTGGAAGGCGATGATGGGACGCGGGTTAGTTGAACCCGTTGACGATTTTCGGTCTACCAATCCTGCCACCCACCCTGAGTTGCTAACAGAACTCGCTGACGATTTTGTGGCGCACGGTTACGACCTGCGGCGGACGCTCAAGCAAATCTCGCTCAGTGAGGCGTATGCTCGCAGTGCTAATGCACTTCCACGAAACAAGACGGACGATCGTTTCTATTCGCATGCGCTGCAAAAGCCGCTTGAACCGGAGGTGTTGGCGGATGCCATTTCAGATGTCCTCGGTATACCTGACACCTATGGCAATGAGCCGGAAGGCACTCGTGCTGTCTCTCTGTTCAATCCAAACACCGAATCCGAGGCACTTGATATCTTAGGACGATGTGGACGTGAAACCTCATGTGAGAGTGCTACTGAAGTAACGGATGGACTTCAGCGTAAACTGCACCTGTTCAATGGCGATCTTCTCAATGCTCGCATCGGGGTTGCGGGCAGTCGACTTGACAGATTGATGGCAGTTGACAAATTACCGATGGAGATTGTTAGCGAGTTCTACCTTGCTGCGCTAAGTCGGCATCCAACAGAGGCTGAGCAACAGTTTTGGGAACAACACATTGATGTCAATGCATCTGCCAATTCGCAACGCGCGATCCTTGAAGATATGGTGTGGAGTCTGCTAACCTGTAATGAGTTTGTGTCAAATCACTAATACAACGGCTCTATTCAAATAGAATTGGGTCGTATCCGTTGTTTTATGAGGTAAGTTTCGTGCCAAATCTCTTTTTTGCAATTTTAGTTGCGTTCATTTGCGTAGTCTCTATTGCTCCGGCACAGGAAAAAACCATGCATAACCAAGATGCTGTCGAAGTAAACAGCAAGGCATTGATCGTGGACATAGTACGTGCTGCGGGTAGTCGTTCCGAGATCAATGTAAACCAGTTGTTGAATAACCAGAAAAGGCCTGAATCCGTTGGGGCAGATGAAGCGATTGAGAAATGGATTGACGAAAATGGGGAATCGATCATTGGTACTCGCGGCGGTCCCTTTACTCCTACTGATCAGTATGTGACCACCTATAAGGATAGCAAAATCTATGTTCATGTACTTTCGTGGGATGGAAAGAACAATATTACCCTTCCAGCTATCACTGATCGGGTGGTAAAGAACGCTTGGATTCTGGGAAATCCCACGGTAGACGGCACTTCGTGGGGTATCGTGCGACAGCATCCGTGGGGGCTTTTGATTGTAGTACCAGAGGCGTACCAAAATGGTGTTGATGACATCGTCGTTCTTGATATTGAAGGGGATCCCACTACACTTAAGAAGCCAAGATTGATTGAGGCAGATCCTTCGTCAGTTATCTATCTGTTTGGAGAGAGTGCCGAAGTAGGTGGGGGTCTTGTGCACTTGCAGGCACAAGACTGGATTGAAGGTTGGAACGAGTCATCTGCTTCACTTTCATGGAAGGTGAAACTTCCTACATCTTCCGATTACAAACTCGCGATGACCTATACTGCTGATACACATGCGGTAGGTTCGGCATTTGAGATTGTTGCTGGACAGAATAAAACCGTTGGAACAGTTCGCCAAACGACTGGATGGGCAGGAGATTCGCAGAATTTTGAGAGGATATCGCTTCCGGGAACATTGCGCCTCCCCGCAGGTGAAAGCATAATTATGCTGCGTCTCATTGGAGAGGCAAAGTCTAAAGATGGTGTGCGAGTCCATTCGCTTGAATTAATTTCGCCGCTCGCTGATAAAGCAAGGATTGCTTCAAACGAGAAAGCGCAGCAGATACGTACCAAAACGGACTGGTTCGTCGAAGCGAAGTACGGCGTGATGTTCCATTGGTCAACAACAACACAACCGTCGCGTGGTCCTCAAAAACCTTACGTGGAGGCGGTGAACGCTTTTGACCTTGATGCTTTTGTCGACATGGTGAGTGAAACTGGAGCGGGCTACGTCATTTTCACTGCTGTCCACGGAATTATGCATTTCCCTGCCCCCTTAAAATCAATCGAAGTGGTTATGCCGGGACGCACCTGCAAACGAGACCTAATTGGAGAAATGGCTGGTAAGCTGCAAGAATGTGGTATTGCCCTTATTCTTTATTTTCATCACGGCGTAGGAGATTTGGAGTGGGTGAAAGCCGCTGGATTTTTAAGTCCAGACAAGTCAAAATTTTTCAAAATTGAGCATGACATTCTTACCGAAATCGGCATGCGCTATGGTAAAAAGGTCGCAGGTTACTGGTTTGATGATCGGTATCCGCTTCAGCCGTTTGAAGAATTGTATGAGGCAACTAAAGTTGGCAATCCCGAACGCATCGTCGCTTGGAACAGTTGGATTCTCCCCAAGACGACTGAATTTCAAGAGTACTATGCTGGCGAGTTTGGCGGTGCGCTCGTGGATCCACCAGAAAATTTCTTTGCAGAGGGTGGCAGTGCGGGTGGTTTACAACCGCACGGCTTGATCTTTCTTGACGACCCTTGGCAGCACGGATATCCAGATACCGATATCGCCCCACCCTTATTTACCACTCAACAGATTATCAATTACGTGAAGGCGTGTATTGCTCAAAAACTGGTGATTACGATGAATATGGGTATTACTCAGGATGGGAAGGTTTCGCCGACAACACTTGAACAGATGAAAGCCTTGCGAAAAACGATCCGAGAGGATTCAAATACATTGGAAGTTAACTGATGAAGCATGAACAACAAAATTTAGCAGTATCAATCTTCAGTTTCATGTTTATCCTTATATTTTCTGCACTCGCTATCTCAGCAGCACCTCAAATCGAGATCGACTTTGAGACGCAAGTCTTACCTATCCTCCAAAACCGTTGTTTCAGTTGCCATAGCGCACCAAAGACAGATCCCAGTGGTGCCATCACGAAATCGAAAGGCGGTGTTCAACTGGACAACGTGAAGGGCATTGAGGAGAGCCTGTATGGAGAAGTAATTATCGCTGGTGAACCCGAAGGTTCTCTGCTCTATCAGCGTATTACCTTACCCGAAGGGGATACCGGTATCATGCCTCCACAGGAAGAAGGCGTGCCCTTGACAAAGCAGGAAACTGATCTTATCCGAAAGTGGATTGAGCAGGGGGCAACCTATGGAGAATGGAAGGGAAATCAATCGCAGCCGAAGCCATCTCGGACTGACATCAATTCACATCAACCTACCGTCATGCCACCGATTACTTCTCTCGCATTTTCACCGGATGGAAAATCTGTCGTTGCCTGTTCCCAAGCGGGATTACACGTTTACGATTTTCCTACACTCAGTCTACAGAGGACAATTGAAGTATCAGCCCATAATATACACGATCTCGCGTTTTCACCTAATGAGGATCAATTGGCAGTTGGCGGTGGGAATCCAGCAATTAAAGGCATTATAGAGATTTTTTCGTGGCCCGAGGGAAAGTCGCTCCGTATTCTTAGCGAGCATCGCGACTCAGTCACGGCTGTCGCTTGGCGGGATGCGTCGTCACTCGCCTCGGCAAGCTTGGACCGACGCATCATCATTTGGGACTTGCCTACTGGCACTGCCATCGAGCAGTTGGAAGGTCATTCAAAAGGGGTGTCATCCCTCTGTTTCCTGAGTGATAAGGATATACTCGTGAGCACGGGGATAGATCAGAGTGTCCGCGTTTGGGATTTGATCTCTGGTGAATTGATTCGCAGTATGAATAATCATACACTGCCGGTTCACGACCTTGCGCTGCGTCCAAGTGATGTTGGACTACCTGTAATTGTTTCAGCAGGCGATGACCGTACCGTTCGATTTTGGCAGCCGACTATTGGTCGGATGGTAAAGTTCGCACGACTGGAGGAAGCACCGCTTGACACGGCATGGTTGAACGACGGCTCAAAGGTTGTTGCCGTGTGCACCGATGGGGCTGTTCGTTTCGTTGATCCAAATTCAGTGGAAGTTACGGGTGAGATTCACGCGCTAAACGGTTGGGCTTACGCGCTGGCTGTTCATCCAAAGGATGACAGTGTTGTTGTTGGCGGACAGAATGCACAAATCCGACGGATTGTACTTGAATAACTGAAACCGTATTGCTTACCGTTCGGGTTTCCAGCCTTTCTTGTGGAGGGCACCTTGTAAGCCCGATTTATTTTATTTCGTCATGTCATTTCAACGACGGTGCCCAATCCTTTTGCTTCCGCCTCTGCAAGGACCGCTGCTGCTGCGACTGCATCTTGCACCGCCACGCCTACAGATTTGAAAAAAGTGATTTCGTCATCTGACTGCCGTCCCTGTTTGTCGCCGTTGACGATCTCGCCGATTTCGGCAGAACCGAGAACGAGTTCATTTTTAACAATATTCGGAGTCTCGTTCTCGGTTCTAATTTCAGCATTCGGAATAATCAGATCCCCTGCCTCCTCTAAGCACGCTTCCCGCGAGTCCACCACGATTCGGTGTGCGCGTCTGATTGTCGTTGTATCGACTTCCCGTTTTTCTGGTACAAACGTGCCAACGGCTGTGATGTGTGTGCCGGGTTGTAAGGCGTTTCCATCAAAAAGCGGTGTTGCCGATGTCGTCGCGCATAGCACAATATCAGCGTCCTCCACCACGGCTTGTGGCGTAGATACAAGATTGACTTCGGGGGCATCCGTCCACTCTGAAATCTCAGTGGCAAACTGTTCTGCAGAAGCGTGTGTCCGACTGATGAGATTCACTCGCGTTAGCTCCCTAACCGCCATAACCGCCTGTAACTGTGCCCTTGCCTGTACACCCGCGCCGAAGAGTCCAACCGTTTTTGCGTCCTTGCGGGCAAGTAGGTCTGCCGCCAAGCCACCACCGGCACCGGTTCGGATAGCAGTCAGACTGGCACCGTCCATGAATGCTTTCGGCAATCCAGTCGCTGGGTCAAGGACTAAAACTGTCGCGGTGATACGAGGCAAGTCAATATTGGGGTTACCGTCATAGACCGAGACAACTTTGATGCCGAACTCACTGCGCTCTGGAAGATAGGCAGGCATTATCAGCGTAATGCCTTTGTCGGTAGAGATGTGTTGTCGTGGCGGCGCGACCGCCTTGCTCGCTGAAAGTTGGCTGTAGGCGTGCCGCATCGCATCAATTGCTTTCGGCATCGGTAGGGCTGCTCGGACATCGGACGCGGAGAGGATTCTGATAGGCATGCAATTACTCCACCTGAACTAACGCTTTGCCTAACACATTCATATCTGGTATGATTCCCAAACCGGGTTGTGTTGCGGCTGCCATCCTGCCGTTGGTGCGTTGCGGTGCACCTTCC
>JAPPDN010000029.1 GCA_028824575.1 Candidatus Poribacteria bacterium
CAACGGCATTGATGCAAACCTGCTCCTTAACCTCGGTGACTTCAAGCAGATCGCGGAGATGTTTGGAATGATGGAACAAATAATGCCTCAAATGATGCAGATGCAATAGGCTCGTTTCTAACTCGCCCATAAGTCTCTTATGGGCGAGTTTTTTTGTGAACACCTGTTGGAAATTCAACCCTCGTCAACGGAAATCTTTAATTTAGCGTTAAGGCAGACAACTCAGATGCCAAACGGAGCTTGAAACGTTGGAATTTGAGGCGGATATGGAGGAACTGGATTTGGATAGCAGCGAATATTGGAACATTCCACAGTTCGGCTTTACTTTCTCTGTCGAACTCATCTATGAATTTTGATAGAGGCACGATATTGACTTAAATGTTTGCAATTCGCCTTGAAAAATGCTACGATAAGGATATAACACGAACAAAAAAGGAGTCTCAGATGAAAAAGCCAATATTTCTGATTCTCATCGGTATAGGCATTCTGATTCTTGTCAGTGGGATAGTTTTTGTGGTCCCGTGGTTCGGTAGAATGATGGAGGAGATGGATGAAATATATGCGCAACAAGCGCAACACAGACGCGCATTAGAAGCATCCGCTCGCGAACCGTTGACTGAAAACGAAAAAGTGCTGCTATCGCAACTGCTTGAAGCCGCCGCGGAAACAGACGCATCGCAAAGCCCAAACGATTTAGAAACTATCCTGTCAAGCGAACCGTATCTTACCTATTTAAACACACAAGAAGAACAGGATTATGCTGATTTCTTGGCTTATGTCGACGCGATGCCGACAGACAACATGAAAACCGTCGCGATTTCCAGAATCAAAGCAATGCTCGGAGAAGATAAAAGTGATGAAGAATTAAAAGTTTGGCTGAATTACTATTTTATAGTTCGTGAGTGGGGGACTACAGTTGAAAATCCACTTGATAATATCAAGCAACTTCACGAACTCCAGCAGACACATCTAATAGAGCCGTTGATGGAGAACGGTTCAGAACTATCAGGCTTTTCCACTGCAATTGTGCAAATCAGCACGTCTCCTACATCCATAACTGAGGATAACAATGTGTTTCAAGAGGTTTGGCGTGAACGTTTAGAGGCACATGGGGAACAAGAAGGGTTGCTGGGGTGTGCTATTGCAGCCCCGAGTGAATTTGCGCTCATGCGTTCGTTTTTCGCCGATATGGCAGCATTCCAAAAATGGATTCTCGCACGTCCTGAACCTGAAGCCCGAAATATAGAAGAATAAAATCTGTTACGAAACTGGCACCAGACGATTCTTGAAAACTCACCCGGTGCCAGTTTTTTTTTGCACCATAAATGTCAATTTAAGAAAAACGCATCGGAACACCTACGGGACTGAAGGTTTTCGCGAAGTATCCGGTGCGGTTCCAAACCGAACCCACCGGGCCTGGGGAAATCAGGATTACCGATTTAAATACTTAAACTTCATGGCGGTCCATATAATTTATTCTATTTTTTTCAATTTTAATTGATTTTTTTCAAAGCCTTCGGATTAAATGAATCCTGTATGCTACTTTTATTGGAGAAAAAAATGGATACCAACACTATACATTCCCCCAACACAGCATCAGAATCGCGTCCATCCGCGATAAAGACGCTTCGTCGTTTTTTCTTTGTTGCTTGGCATGCGAGTCGATTCGGTGCAATTGCACAGGCACTTTTGACGCTCACACACGGGTGTATCCCTATAGGGATTCTTTGGGCAAGCAAGGAACTGGTGAATCTCATCGCTGCTTTTCTCGATGAGGAAGCGGATTTAAGTTTAGAAACCGCAGCACCGTGGGTGGCGGCACTCGTGCTTTTGGCAATGCTGAGGAATATAGCAGGCACCTGTGATGGCTACCTACGATGGAAGATGAACAACCTTATCGGACTCCACCAGCAGGGAGCCTTACTTGAGGCGACAACGTATATCGACTTTGCCGTTTTTGATCAACCGCAGACGTACGATTTGATACAACGGGCGCGGCAAGCACTCGGGCATCGGCTCACGAACCTGCTGCGCTTTCTAACAGAGGTCGGACAACTCTGCGTGATGCTGGTAGGATATGGGGTCATCCTATGGGTAGCGGATCCGCTGCTGGTACTCGTAGTGGTGTTACCCGCACTGCCCTCCGCTTGGATTAAAATTAGGGCAGCCGAAAGAAGATACAGCCACGATTACGCAGCGACACCTGTACGGCGTATGATGGATTATATGCTGAGTTTATTGCTCGGCACTGCCTCTGGACAGGAGGTGCGGCTCTATGGTCTTTTCAATCTGCTTTTCGGACGCTGGCGAACGAACCACGAAAAATGGAAGGAAGAATCGCTTGCAAAGATCTGGACGGAAGCGAGAGCCTCCATCGGTACAACTATTGCTGAAATGATCGCGTACGCAGTCGCGATTGGTATACTCGCTGCGCGTATTGTGGACGGCAATCTCACGCTTGGAGACTATGTGGTTCTTACTGGCATCGCTGCGTTCTTCCAAGGAGATCTGGAGGGATTGCTCAGACTCATACAAAACATACTTGAAGATGTCCCTTTGCTTCGTGATTTGCATCTCCTCTTAGAACGCGGAAAAACGGCGCGTACGCAGTCAGGAACCGAGACATTCCCGCAGCCCTTACAGCAAGGCGTAGAAGTCCAGAATCTACGCTTCCAATATCCGGGAGCGACTGACGATGTGTTACAAGACATAAACTTTCACGTGCGTCCTGGAGAGATCGTTAGCATCGTGGGTGTTAACGGTGCCGGAAAATCGACGCTTATCAAACTATTGCTCGGATTATACAAACCCGATGATGGAGCAATCCGCTATGACAACAAAAATATCGCTGCAATTGCCCCGGAACAGATAGCACTTAACTGTGCCGCCGTTTTCCAAGATTTTGCGAGATTTCGTAGACCTGTCCGTGAGGAATTGGTGCCGGGTCCCCCGGACCTCCATATTGACGACGAAGCACTCCGGCGCGTCGTCAGTGCGGTCGGTCTTGAGGAGCGTTTTCAGACGCTGCCGCGCGGCTTGGATACATTTTTAGATCCTTCACTCGGTGAAGAAGGTGAAGGTGCTGAGTTATCTGGTGGCGAATGGCAAAAAGTTGCACTCGCGCGGGCTTTAGTTAGAAATCCTCAAATCCTTGTCCTTGATGAGCCGACTGCCGCGTTAGATCCACAAGCCGAAGTCGAACTCTATCAACGTTTTGTTGAACTCGCAGCGGGGCGGATGACGTTCCTGATTTCACACCGAATCGGATCGGCGCGTCTCGCAGATCGTATCTTGGTATTGGATTCGGGACGTATTGTTGAAGACGGGACACATGAGGCACTACTTGCCAGAGATGGACTCTACGCGAGATTTTTTCAAGCACAAGCACACTGGTACCAATAGGAATTGCTCACAAGAATGGAATTGTCTGTCTTGACCGAACCGCAAAGAATACTTAATCAGAATAATTCCAAAAACTGAGTTCGGAACGAAGTGGAGAACGGCTCTACGGAGGTCGATAGCAAATACCAATCCGACCTGACCGAACCGCAAGGAAAAATAGAAAGATGCGAAACGTTAATGGAAAATGGAAGACCTGGGGATTGGCTGCGAAAGAAAGTATTATCGCGTACTGCCGTACTTTTGCGATTGTCTGGCGGAGTGGTGCGCTCTCGCTTTCAGGGATGATGTTTCTCACACTATCCCTCGGCGTTCTGCCTGTAGGCGAGTTTTTCGTGACGGAACACTTGGTCAATGCAATCACCGCAGCTATAGGTGATACCGGCTGGTGGCGGCAAGTTGTCCCGTGGTTGCTCGGTCTGCTCGGTCTACAAATCTATAGTACGGTGGCAGACCAGGTACGAGAACCCTTACGCCTCAATGTCAGAGAAAACATCGAGATTTGGATTAGTGAGGGGATCGTTCGGAAATCCAATACAATAGAACTGGTCGAATTCCAGACCCCAGAATTTCAAAACGCGCTGGCGCGAGCGCGCACCATGTCCGGTGATGAACTTGAAGAAATTGTCTGGTGGATCGTTGACAGCATTCAACAATTAATCAGTGTCATCGCGCTGGGTATCGTGCTGTGGAGCCTCCATCCGTTGTTAGCACTGCTGCCTATGGTGACCGGTATAGCGTCCTGGTGGAGTGGTTCACGCTTTGCTGTTGATGTTTACAGCCTTGATGTCCAACAGACACCACAGCGGCGAGAGCGAGATGCGTTAGAAGGTATTCTGACGGATCGCGGTGCCGGTAAGGAAGTTCGGTTATACCAAGCACAGGATCTCTGGATAGAACGCTGGCGAAAGTTATGGAAAGAACTTATACAAGAACAACAGACAATTGAACGGCGTAAATTTTGGGCGCATCTTGCAATTGGTATTTCACGCGCCTTGTTGTACGCGTGTTCGCTTATACTTTTATTGCTGGCAGTGTTTCGTGGCGGCCTTACTGTCGGTAAGTATATCGCTGCAATCAACGCCATTGTCAGCTTAGATGGCATCTGGGACAGCGTTGCGGGTTATTTCCTATTGATTGCGGACGATATGCGCCGTTTGTCAGGAGATTTGTACGCGTTTTTGGATCACGACACTGAAACAGTGAGTAAAGCCCCTTCAACACCTCAGAAAGCACCGAACCTGACAGCCTCACAAGAACCCTCACATCTACAAGTAGAAAATGTTTCGTTTTTCTATCCAAATGCGCAAGAACCCGTACTTCGCCAAGTCAACTTAACATTGAACAAAGGGGAGCGGGTGGCACTTGTTGGACCCAACGGTTCGGGGAAATCCACATTGGCGCGCCTGCTGCTTGGCCTCTACCGACCACAAACGGGTTTAATTCGCGTCGGAGATATACCTTTAAACGAAGAAGCGCGTCAGCAGTGGCTAACACATTGTAGTGCAGTGTTCCAAGATTTCACGTGCTATCATCTGACCGCCCGCGAGAATATTATCTTTGGCGATCTTGAACATCCGGAACGCATGGAAGTGGCATCGACTGCCGGTGGTGCAGTTTCGGTTATTGACAGACTCAATGCGGGTTATGAAACTGTGTTAGGACCGACTTTTGGGGGGCGCGATCTATCCGGCGGCGAGTGGCAACGCATCGCAACAGCAAGGGGTTTTATGCGGGAAAGCCCATGGCTCGTCGTCCTTGACGAACCGACTGCGGCACTGGACCCTTTAGCCGAACAAGCGATCTATGAACGCTTTATTCAACGCAGTTCTGGACGGACATCCCTTATAATTTCGCATCGCTTGTCTTCAGTCCGCACCTGTGATCGTATCCTTGTCCTTGATAACGGCACAATTGTTGAAGATGGGGACCATGAAACCTTATTGGCAAATGATGGACTCTATGCACAGTTCTTCAGGGCACAAGCGCAGTGGTATGTTTGAGAACGTATCGTTTCAAATCAAACCATCGTTGAGAGTGTTACAGACAGATATCCTAATACCAAAACACCTTGATTGTATTTATCTACGTTTCAACCTCAACACAAATTTGAATGAGGAACAGGGAAGTGAAAGTTTATGAGGGATTTTCAACAGGACTCTCTGTCATACTACAGGAAAAAATGCGGTCGGCGTTGACGATGTTGGGTATCATCATCGGCGTTGCCGCTGTGTTGGCAATGCTTGCTATCGGCGATGGTGCGAAGCGCATTGTCATGCAAGAGTTTGAAAAGTATGGCGGTCATTTTTTTGTCCGTCGGAATCCGTGGATATGGCGCGGCGACCGCGTCTTTCCAAACCGCAGCGGTGAACACCTGAAATACGAAGATGTTTTGGCAATTGAAGCCGAATGTCCTACTGTTGAATCTGTGGTACCGAGTATCGCTGATGAAGTGCTCGCGCAGTCTGAAGATGGTGCTACAAAATGGACGGAGTATGATGGCGTTAATTCTTATTTCCCTATAGGGATGCAATGGCAAATTCAGCAGGGACGTTTTTTTTCCGAAGATGAATTCAATCATCGACGAAAAGTCTGTACACTCGGCACGGAGGTTGCAACAGAACTGTTTGGAAATCAGAACCCCATCGGTAAAGAAATTAAACTTTCACTACAAGGGGGAAGACCTGACCGCTTTACCGTCTTAGGCGTTATGGCGAAACGCGGCACAAGCCTTCAATACGGATTTAGTTGGGACGACATTGTGTTCATACCTCTAACCACCGCACAAGACAGATTCAAAGGCAAACGTCATGTCAATTATATCAACATCAGAGCAGTAGACAACGATTCCATCGAAAAAGCCGCTGAAGAAGTGACAGCCGTTCTAAGAAAACGACATCGCAATCAAGACAACTTCTTTGATATTAGTTTCGCGACTGCAGCAGTAAAAGAACTCGATAGAATTAGCCGAATTATCAAAATCATGCTCAGCAGTATTGCTGGGTTTTCGTTGTTTGTTGGAAGCATTGGCAGTATG
>JAPPDN010000571.1 GCA_028824575.1 Candidatus Poribacteria bacterium
CGTCATTCGGGTGCTCAATAAGTTGTGTTCCCGGATACCCACAAATCGATCCCGTGTCTGCCCGATACATGGCGACTTTTTCGACATCAAGTCCTTTCGGATTATAGATACCACCGTTGCGCTCAATGAGCCCGATAACGCGGGCATCCGTCTCCATCAGAAATTTCGCCGCATGGTACCCGACATTCCCAAACCCTTGGACGATGACGCTTTTTCCGTGTAGACCGGGTGTCAATCCCAACGGCTTCATGTCCTCTTCAATACTGCACGCCTCTTCCAAACCGTAGGCGACCCCTCGTCCGGTAGCCCCTCTCCGCCCATGAATCCCGTTTTGTTCAATCGGTTTGCCCGTGACGCACGCAATTGCATTCAGCTTATCGGGTGCCATTGTGATATAGGTGTCGAAAATCCACGCCATTTCTGTTTCGCTGGTCCCAAAATCGGGTGCTGGCACGTCTACCCCGGGCCCAATATAATTTTTCTGGATGAGTTCGTATGTATAGCGACGGGTAATACGTTCCAGTTCGCTTTTTGAATACTCGCTTCTATCCAACTGGATGCCGCCTTTCGCGCCACCGAACGGAACATCGACAATTGCGCACTTGTAGGTCATCAACGCCGCAAGTGCCATGATCTCATCTTCGTTGACGAGGGTGCTGTAACGGATGCCACCTTTCGTTGGGAGTTTATGGTGGCTATGCTCCGCGCGCCATCCGTGAATCGTTTGGATAGTCCCATCGTCCCGTTTTATCGGGAACGTGAAATGGCAGGAACTATTACAGATTTTTATCTGTTCCAATAACCCAGGCGGATAGTCGGTGAACTGGGCGGCTTTGTCAAAGTCCGTATTCACTTTCTGGAAAAACGAGGAATTTTCTGCCATAGTGCTTTGACCTTACAACGCGTCCTTCGCAGACGGAGTTGATGGTAGGAGCGAGCTGTGCTCGCGATCCCGAAGTCAGTTATAGGTAGGAGCGAGCTGTGCTCGCGATCCCGAAGTCAGTTATAGGTAGGAGTGAACTGTGCTCGCGATCCCGAAGTCAGTTATCAGTTAAGAGATGCTGTGGTTAATCAGATGTCTCTTTAACTTTGACCAACAACTCGTCTACAGATAATTTTGCTAAGGTGCGAGTTGTTGGTCAAAACTGAAAGGTTTTCGTAGAAAACCGTACTGACAACTGTTAACTGCTATCATTGCCGGATAAATTTTTGGAGCCGTGCATCCGCTTGAACTTCGCCGACGTATATATCCCCGTGCGAATCTAACCAGATGCCGTGTGGACACGCCATGAACTCGCCAGGGACGCTGCTGCCACGTTCGCTACCCCATTGGGAAATAACCTCACCGTCCAATGTCATGATGCTGACACGCTGGCCCAATTCAGCGATATAGACGAGATCGTCGTCGTCAATATAGATCGTGTCGGGTTGCAATAGGTCTCCCCACTCCTCAATATATTCCCCATCAAGGGTAAAGAACTGGATACGATTGTTTTCGCGGTCAGCAACCATGAGCCTATTGCGCGGATCGACTCGGACACAATGCGGTAGGTCAAACTCACCGGGACCTGTACCGGGCTGTCCCCACGATTTAATCAACTCGCCATCGGGTGAGTATTTATGGATACGAGCGTTGCCATATCCATCGCTGACATACATTTCGCCATCAGGTCCGAGTGCCAAATCTGTCGGTAGATTGAAGGGTTCACCTTCTGCCCCAGGTTCATCGGGGGTGCCGAGTGTCATCAGCAATTCGCCTGCCGTATTGAACTTACGCATGACGTGTGTTTCACGTTCTGTGCAGTAGATATTATCATCGGCATCAATAAAAATCCCGTGTGCATCCTTGAGGATGTCATCGCCCCAAGCGTCAATAAAGTTACCCTCCCGATCGAAGACAACCATCGGGTGCTCACTCCGACTATAAACATAGACTCGGTCTTGTGAGTCAACAGCGACAGCCGGAATCCATCCGAATTCCCAACCCTCTGGCAGCGTCCACCAATTTTCTTGTACTGTGTACTGATGTGTTCCTTGTCCAAAAACCATAAGTTTTCTCCCTACGCCAAAAAGAATTGCCATCTATTTTAGCAGGTTTATCGCGATTTCTCAAGGGAAATTTAGGATTAGCGATCAGCCATCAGCCATCGGCAATTGTCCACAAGTTATACCGTTTCTGAATAATCGTTTCTCATTAACGAAAAACCAGTTCGTAGTTGCGCAATTCTGCGGTGTACTTGAAGAAATACGCAGAAATACCCAAGCAAAAGCACCCCCATCAAAAACCCCAAATACGACGTGCATTATTGCGCTCCTTACATGTGGAAATCTCCTATGAGTTTCAAAATCTCTTAGATGCGAATTTATTTTTTAGCATACAATTGCAAAGTATGGTATAATTGAATTGTCCAGTTTTGGGTGGCACAGCTACGAACGGTGCAAGCCGTTTCTGCCACCCTCCCACCGTAGCTGGGGGATAAATCAAACTGACACTGGAACACCCGATGAAAGCGATACTTTTTCTCTTAATACTTTTTTCTCTGATCGCTTTACCAGTTCTTGGTGAGTTGACCGACGCGGACCTCAATCAGATACGCTTGATTGTCAAAGAAGAAGTCAAAAGCGAAATCACAGCATCTGAAGAGCGTATAAAAGAGTACATTGACTTGAAAATCGCGAATGTAGACGACGAAATCAAAAAAAACAATAGCGAAATAGGTGCCATCAGAAGCCAAATTAACGTCTTTATAGGCATCCCTTTGGCCATAATAACTCTACTTTTTGCATGGCGGGCTTTGAGGGACCGGGCGAACGACAAACAGATACAAGCACTCATCGCTGAAAACGAGAACCTAAAACACCAGCAGACTATAACCCCATGAGAAACAGATCCGTTTTTTGCCTGAAACAACATGGACGTGAGGCAAGGAGACAGACGTGAAAGACGTGTGATGACAGACAGATCGGTTCGTAGTCATGCGATTCTGCGGCGTGCTTGAAAAAATACGCGGAAATACGCAGAAATCCGCAGAAACACCCTATCAATCCGCAGAAATACCCAAGCAAAAACACCCCTATCAATCCGCAGAAATACCCAAGCAAAAACACCCCCAGCAAAAACACCCCAAATGCGACGTGCATTATCGCACGTCGCATAGTTACAATTACCCCATTTGTTTGTTAAACCTCATTCGGATATTTCGAGAGGAATCGGAAAAACCCATCATAGGTCATTGAACGAGAATCTGATTAAAGAGCGCGCGCGTCGTCTCGGTCCATTTACCATAATCCTGCAAAAACGCATCCACGATAGATGTGTCTTCAGTTTCCACGTATCCGAGTCGGCGTGCTAACTGCGCCAGTTCTGTTCGATTTTTGGGGAGCGCATCCAACGCGCGGTCGTGAACAATCCGCAATGCATTCTCGACGCGGCGAAGGAACAGGTACGCCTCCGACAATCCGGCACACTGTTCTTCTGTCAGCACGCCGATATCGTTCAGTTTCTCAATAGCGAGGGGTGTGTTTTGGACACGAACAGAGGGGACTTCTTCACCGTGTACGAGTTGAAGCGTTTGCACGGCGAATTCGATATCGACGAGTCCGCCGTATCCAGATTTGACATTCGCGATTGGTGTCTGTGTTTTACTGCGGCCTCTGCGTCGCGTGGTAGGTCTGCGCGTGGCTTGAGACTCATTCCGTTTTCGTGTATGTACAATCTGCGCGATTTCTTCCGATGTCAGTGAACCGCCATAACAGAAGGCGTGCCCAATGTCCAAAAATCGGTTTCCAACCCCTTCTATGTCTCCAGCGACAACACGTGCACGCGTTAACGCCTGACGTTCCCAGACCTCCGCAGTGTTATCGTAATAATTCTGATACCCCGCCAACGGTAGGGCAATAGCACCACCTGCGCCGTGTGGACGGAGCCGCAAATCGATTTCATAGATACCCACCCCGTTTCCAGCAAGTCGGTTGACCAACTCCAAGCCGACAGCCGCGAAGAACTCTACATTCGGCATGCCTTCTGTCGTTTCGCCGTCTTCCGAATAGACGTACATCACATCTAAATCTGAGCTGAAGTTCAATTCACGTCCGCCGAACTTACCCATCGCAACGATAGCGAAGGTCGCCGGTGTACCGTCCGGGTTCAGTGGCGTGCCGTGTGCCTGGCGCAGCTCGGCTTCAATTGCTGGATAGATCGCTTGCAGGACAGCCTCTGCTAAATCGGAGAGTTCTTCGGTCGTCGTCGGGAGGGTCGCATTGCCGAGGATATTCCGTAGCGCGATGCGCCAAATCTCGTCGTTCTTATACCGCCGCAACATGGACAACATCTGCCCTTCTGGTGTCTCCGTAACAATTTGTAACGCCTCCGCCTGTTTCTCAGCAAGCGTCTTGGAACGTTCTATCAACGTCGGCACCGTCAACAGATCAAAGAGTTCAGGACTTGCGATAAGCATATCCGCGAGGTACAGACTTGTACCACAGACCCGCGTAAGTGCTTCAAGCGTTGACGGTTTTTCGGCGAACATCGTGTAGTAGCTGCTGCGTGCACCCACTTTATCTGTAAATGCTGAGAGATAGCGAAGTGCCATATCTGGGTTCGGAGAATCACGTAAAACATTTAAAAGCGTCGGCGCGAGTTTGAAGAAGGTGCGCCTAACACTCGGTGAGAATTGGATACCATCGCCACCGTTCGCAAGCCGTCTGAGCAGACGCTGCGCCTCCCGCACGTTTTCAAAACGGAACTCGCTTAAGAAGGTCTCTAACTGTTTCGGATCCTCTTCGGAAAGCAGAAGGCTAATATCGAGTCCTTTTTCGGACGCAATCGCCGTTGCGGTAATCTTCTGAAAAATAGCGCGTACACGCTCAGTATGCGCGCGGTAGTCCTTCCGAAATGCTACCAATGCATCCGTCTCCGGTGTGTGTGGGTAACCCACGCGTCGGGCAAGTTCACGTTCTTCAGATGCTTTCTCAGGAATTGAATATCGCTGCTGATCCGCCTCAACTTGGATACCGTTCTCAACCGAGCGTAGGAACCGATACGCAGCTGCGAGCGCGTCCGCATCCGCTGCCGTAAGCAGCGCGTTCTCCTTGAGTGCCGAAATCGTTTCGAGTGTGTTGTGTGAACACAACGATTTCCGCTTAGCACCGTGAATCATCTGCAGACACTGCACCGTGAACTCAATATCACGGATACCACCCGGACCGAGTTTGACATGTTTTTCGAGATTCGCCCCTTCACCGACGAGCCGCTCCTCTATCCGTACCTTAGTACGTCCGATGTCCGCCTTAATCTCCTCGAGCGTGACACCATCCAGATAGCGTTGATACACAAACGGTTGGATCATACGGATGAACTCGTCACCAAACGCCATATCACCTGCAACAGAACGTGCCTTGATTAACGCCTGACGCTCCCACAGGTCCCCCCAACCTTCATAGTAACTTTCATAACTCTCCATGGAACGGATAATAACGCCTGCACTACTTTCAGGACGTAAGCGGATATCGACCCGAAAGACGTAACCCTCTGGTGTAATCTCACTCATCGCTTTGATGATGAATTCGCAGAGTCGCGCGAAATATTCGCTATTGTCGGTACCGGTATCCGTTTTAGCGTCGTCTGAATACACGAAGATAAGGTCGATATCGGAACTAAAGTTCAGTTCGTAGCCGCCTAATTTCCCCATACCGATAATCGCGAAACGACACGGTGCGTCGCCGTCTTCATTGAGCGGTGTGCCGAACTTCGGTGCCATAATCTGATCGCGTCCGATCTCGTAGCAGTGTTGCAGTGCTGCCTCCGCCAGATTGCTCAATTCCCAAGTCGTCGTCTTGACATCTACCGTCTTAAGCAGATCGCACAATCCGATGCGGAGCGTCTCGCGGCGTTTATAGCGTCGAAGGACACGGAGTTTCTGCTCCACCGAATCGAAATGCGAAAGTGACCGCGCAAGTTCTTCGTACATTGTCTCGGAAGTCTTCGCGGTATCCATCACATTCGCGTCGATGATGTCATAGAAATATTCCGGGTTGCGGATGAGCGTTTCCGACAGATACGTGGACGCGCCGAAACCGAAGATGACCGTTCGCATAAGGAACGGCGCATCTCGTAAGAGTTGATAGAGCCATCTACGATTGAACGCAACTTGTGCAAAGCGGGAAAAATGGTTTAGTGAAGTTTCTGGGTTCGGTGAATTGAGGGAGGCTTTTAACACGGGGAGGACGATTTCTGAAAAGTGGGATTGGGTATCTGCATCGTCCGTAGCGAGTTCTTGGAGGCTTCGCAATATAGCGTCGTTATTCACGTTACCGGCACTCCCGGCAGCGTCTGATAAAATCCGATGTATTTCTTCTCTTTGGTGTTCTGCAAGCGGCAATTCTG
>JAPPDN010000835.1 GCA_028824575.1 Candidatus Poribacteria bacterium
GTTTCGAGCGGACCCTTGAGTTTTTTCCATTCTGGTGGGGCAGGTTTGCAATCGACCGCCGCGGATTATCTCCGCTTCTGTCAAATGTTGCTCAACGATGGTGAACTCGATGGCGTGCGACTTCTCGGAAGAAAAACCGTTGAGCTCATCCGAATGAATCACATCTCTGACGATTGGCAACCCCTTGAGAGGACTGGATGCGGCTTCGGACTCGGATTTGCCGTTGTCACCAACGTCGCCGATACCAATAGCCTTGGTTCTGAGGGCACTTACAGTTGGGGCGGTCTCGCGAGTACGACATTTTGGATTGATCCCCTTGAAGACTTAATCGGCATTCTGATGACACAACTGATCGGTGATTCCCCATTCCACGCCCAATTCCGCGTCCTCACCTATCAGTCAATTACGGATTAGGCATGAACTGCCTCACCGAACCGCAAGGAAAATTAAAAAAATGAAAATTGCAGCTGTAACCGGTGAACACGGATTTCAAGAAAAACAGTTTGACGCAGTTTTTGAAAGTATGGAAGGTATCCAATTCGTCCGAGAAGATCTGGATGTTTTTGTAGATGACCCTAACCAGAAAGACTATGACACTGTCGTCTTTTACAATTTCCACCGTCCCTATCCGACAGAAGCACAAGCACAGGCTATTCTCGATTTGGCGGAACGTGGACAGGGCATAGTCATTCTGCATCACGCCATCTTGGCGTTCCCAGAATGGGATGTCTACTCCGAAATGTGCGGGCTGGACGATCGCAGCGAATTCGGATACTATCCACGGCAAACGCTAAACGTACAAATCGCTGATGCAACGCATCCTATTACCGACGGTCTGACCGAATGGGAAATGGGGGATGAGACGTATACGATGAAATCTGCTGGCGATGATAGTTCAATTCTGCTAACAGTCGATCATCCGAACAGTATGGATGTCCTCGGTTGGGCGCGTGAATATGGAAAATCCCGTATCTTCTGCTTCCAGAGCGGACACGACGATGTCACCTTTTCTAACCCCAACTTCCGAGAGGTACTGCGACGCGGCATTCACTGGTGCGCAAAAGCGTAGTGTAGGTGAGGAACAGTGATTACTATTTTTTCTTCCCGTCAACCCAAAGAACTTTGGATGCGCGCGCACCGCATTGGCGCGTGTGGTATTCTGTTGTTATTTTCAACGATATTTGTAAAGGCAGATAAGGGGGAAACGATGGCGCATACATCATATTCAGTGGCAGCAAAGACGATTGAAGGTTTTCAAGTTTACTATATCCAGCAAGATAACAAAGCCATCGCAGAAATCGTACCTGCACTCGGTAATAACTGCTACGCATTCAGGGTGGCGGATGGAGATACTTGGCTGAATTTAATAGACGCACCCCCGGATCTTGCCACACTCGAAGAACGACCGACTGCTTACGGCAATCCGATTCTGTTCCCGTTCCCGAACCGAATCCGGGACGGCGCGTGGCAATTTGAGGGAAAAACCTATCAGTTTGACAAATTACCCGAATCCCCAACCACAATCCACGGTTTGCTATTGAATCAGCCGTATCAGGTCGAGAGTCATACCGCTGATGAAGACGGGGCAACACTGGTATGTTCGCTTAATTCTCAAGATTTTCCCGAAGTCGTTCGCCAATATCCGTTCCCTTTCAAAATTGAGATTACCTATACCCTTAAAGATGCTGTATTGACGATGGAGATTTCCATCAAAAATACGGGCCACCGAAATATGCCGGTGGGCTTCGGTATCCATCCCTATTTTAGCGTGGATCTCGGTACCGAAGCGGATGCATCAGAAGCGGTGATTACCGTCCCTGCCGCCGAGTATTGGGAACTTGATGAAGTCCTCGTGCCAACCGGAAAACGGCACGGTGTTAACGGCACACTTGATCTACAGACTGGACAACCGTTCGCAAAACTCAAACTTGATCATGTTTTTACAGATGTTCAATTGGTTGATGGTGTAAGTCGATGCCTCATTGAAAATAAAGATACAGGGTACGGTATGGTCATGGAATCGGATGCGCAGTTCAGAGAATTGGTTGTCTACACACCCCCTAATAGAGATGCCATCTGTTTTGAACCTTACACCTGTCCGACAGATGCTATCAACCTTGAAGCGCGCGGAATTCCGGCAGGTGTGATTGTCCTCGCACCAGATGAAACCTTTTCCGGAACCGTCCGCTTTCTGTTACAGTAGTAGGCACGCTCCGTGTGCCGTTCACCAGTAGTAGGCACGCTCCGTGTGCCGTTCACCTGAAAGCGCAACCTTAGGGAGAACACCGCTTGATTCGCGCCTTATTACTTCTTCCACTTTTCTTTTTAATTACGCATCCATGCATGGCGATCCGTGAAGGCACAGCGACTGCGGACATCTTTATCAAACGCTACGAGCGATCTGGCGACTTCGGGAAACTCGC
Organism: Candidatus Poribacteria bacterium; assembly: GCA_028824575.1. GTDB lineage: Bacteria > Poribacteria > WGA-4E > WGA-4E > WGA-3G > WGA-3G. The sequence continues at coordinate 2,424 of JAPPDN010000835.1, forward strand.
GCTCTGGCACGAAGTCGCAGCGGAATGTCTCGCACGTATTTCTGTTCCAATGAACGAAATTGCCCACGACTACTACAGACGGCGCGGATACAAGCAGTGGGTGACCCGCTCAGAAAAAGAGGCGCGTGAGATTCAGGAGTACTATGGATACCACCGCAAGCGTGCCAAGATTGCTTGGCAGAAATCAGAAACCCCGGAGTCCGTACTCGATGCCGAGCGTGAAAATATCGAAAAATTTATCGCAACATGGCTCCCTCGCTATCCCGATCGGTTTTACGAGTTCGGCATCTATCCGACATTTTTCAGGAAACAACGGGAAATAGCAGAACAGAAAGGCGATTATGTAAAGGCTCTCCTGCTTGAAGCAGATGCAGCAGAGATGTGCGCAACGCAATACGAAAAGATTCCGATCGCCTATGGTCTCAAGGGTTATCAAAAACACCGAGACGCATACCGGCAACATGCATCACTGCTCCAGAACCTCGCACAGCAGCACCTAAAAACTTTGCCTCCAGAAATAGATAAAGGGAAACAAATACCAAATGCGTTGGAGACCTGTGTGTCGCCTTCTCGCCGAAAAGCAGACACAGTCCTTCACATCGCAAAATCGGATACACGTGTGAAAACCGCTTTAGGGACTCAAAGAGGGGTTCACGCATATCCATTGTTTCAAGGGTTCGTGTGGATAGTCACTTTCTTCAGTCACAGCCGAGGAAATATCGCTGTCGCAATTATTGACGAAAAAACTATGAAAGTGTTGGATGTGTTTTAACCTGTGTTCAGACTGGCGCGATTTCAAACCGAGCCTATCACTGTCCTTAATCTCTCCATTTTTTTCTTGACAATGGCTGCTAACTATGAAATAATAAAGTCGTTAAGTTTTTCACACCGAAAAGTCAAATTGGAATGTTTAGCACCAAAGCGATTTTTGAGTATTATAGTATGATCTGAAAATATGTTGACATTTCAGTGAACAGCAATTCTGTAAATGTGTTTTTTCGCTGACGGAGTTTGTAACCCCAGCATTCTGTTTGCGTATAGGTAATTGTATTTTTTAGTATAAGAGCGGCTTAATATAAAAGCTCGTTTTTCTTACAATAGCGAATTTGATTGAAGTAGTGCTTTTCTTAAATGGCACTATCCCAGTTTTCATTTAAAAATAAAGGAGTTTAACATGAACATAAGAAGAATCATAACATTCGCGTCTGTATTGGCGATTGTTGTTTTGGCTATCGGGCTTTCCAGTTGCGAAAGGATGCCTTCAATGATGCCGGATGCTGAAACGCCTCCGATGCCGGATGCTCCGATGCCGGATGAAGGGATTCCTATCGGTCTGGTCGTATCTCTGACAGGGAAAGATGCAGAACTGTATGGGTTACCAATGAAACGCGGCTTTGAGTTGGCGCAAGAAGAGATTAACATGCTTAGTCCTATACCGCTCATGTTTATCCCTGCGGATGATCAGAGTTCCGAAGCGGGTGCGATTAAAGCCGTGCAGCAATTGGTGGATCAAGGCGTACCTGCCATCGTCGGAATCGCTATCTCAGATTACCTTGAAGATGCTTTTCCGATTGCGCAAGAGGCCGGAGTGGTCGCTTTTAGTTCCGTTTCGTCCGCAGCGGGTTTGAGCTCGATTGGGGATTATGTCTTCCGCGCCGGTCTCGCTGTAGACATAATAAATCCCAATGGTGTGACGATCACTCACGGGAAACTCGGTTATGAAAAAGTGGCACTGATATACGATGCCGAAGATACCTACTCCGTAAGTAGCAACGATGAGTTGAAGAAAGCACTCGAGGCAAGTGATGTCGAGATTCTCATACAGGAAACCATTCAAACCGGCGAAACCGATTTTACTGAGCAATCGACCAATATCATGAACATGGCACCTGATGCGCTCTTTGTCTCTGCGCTGTCCGTAGAGATGACGCAGGTTGTCATTCAAGCGGGGGATCTGGGTATCCCTGACACTGTTCAGCTTATTGTGCCTGATTTGGGTGAAACGGAAATTGAAAAGGTGGGCGATGCCGCTGAAGGTGCGATTGCTTTTACGGGATGGACGGCGCTGTCTAACATACCCGGAAACCAAGACTTCATTGAGAAGTATCAGGCGAAACACGGTATTGATCCTGAACCGTGGGCAGCCCAGTCGTATGCGACCCTCCATATTCTCGCTGCGGCGATTGAGAACGCACAATCGGCAGATGCCGCCGCGATCCGAGACGCACTCGCACAGACGATGGATTTCCCCACAATTTTAGGAAATTTCTCGTTTGACCCCAATGGTGAAGCAGTGTATGACCCGATTGTCCTTATGGTCAAGGACGGCGCACTTCAACTCTTTGAATAACCCCACTATTGGATGAATATAATCAGAGCCTTGTCATCAACTATTCGCTGATGGCAAGGCTCTTGCTTTTATTTAAGCGTTTCTATAAAACCAGAAGGTGTATAGACAGTTGATGATCGGTAGATGCTTAATTCCAAGGGCATTCAATTGTCCGTTTTTGGTGTTGGCCTTTTCGCAGGTGATAATACTTTATATATGTTATGTTTTTTAAAAATTCGCAGAAATTTTCGCTGGATTTCGCTAGATTTCGCAGTGGATCCTGCAAAAAAAGCCGTCCAATCCAATAATTTCTTAAAATTGAATGGCTCTGCTTTAATTCCAGAGCCATTTAGTTTTAAATATTCACTTTATCTGTGTGAATATAATTCCCCTGTAAGAGCGAGCTGTGCTCGCGATATTGCGAAAAAACGTTAACATCTATAAACGAAAATCGAAATCGGGACCGAAAACTAAATAGTCCTGGCTTTAATTCCCAGGGTCATTTAGTTTTAAATATTTACTTCATCTATGTGAATATGATTCCCCGGTAGGAGCGAGCTGTGCTCGCGATCTTGGGAGAAAACGTTAACATTTGTAAACGAAAATCAAAATAAAAACCGAAAACTAAATAACCCTGCTTTAATTCCGCTTTTGCTATTTTTTTATTTTATGATATGCTAAAATAATTCAACTTGCTAACACCAATGTATGCTTTATTTTCCTACTTGCTTACAAGACCCGATTTTAGGCGGAGTAGTTGACAAAAAAGAGACACATCATCCTGAAAATCCTGATTCAGACAAGTGAGTACGCAGTCAATAATCAGTATGTAGCAGATGCAAATATGCTGCCCTAACACAACTGCTCTTTGCTGATGGCTGATAGTCGATAGTCAGTAGCTATTATGAAATGTTCTAACATTTTGCCAGTAGGCATCCTACTTCTAATTATAATCTGCTCCGAATTCTCGTTGATTAAAGCAGAGGATCCACCTTTGGCGGATATCCATTCACATATCACTCCCGGTGAACTCCTAATCCGTTTGACACCAGGGGCAGCGGCAGATGTTGAGCAGTTGCACGCAAACGCACCTATCTCTATCCTGCATGCAAAACACAATGTAGAATCGCTGCACCCGCTGTTTCCATATCTCGCGCGTCCATCGCTCAATCCAAATCTAAGGCGTATCTACCTGTTACGGTTTTCTCCTGACGCACCACTCGAAGCACTCAAAGCTGCATACCAACAGAACCCGCTTGTTGAGGCAGTTGAATATAACTATCTCCGTCCAACGCTCGCAGACCCAGTCATCCCGAATGACCCAAAATATCCTGAGCAGTGGAGTCTACCACTGATGAAACTACCGCAGGCGTGGGCAGTCGAAAAAGGGAACCCGAGTGTCGTGATCGCTATCATCGATTCGGGTATTGATTATAGGCATGATGATTTGGCACCCAAAGCGTGGATAAACCCTCGCGAGATCCCAGAAAATGGACTTGACGACGATGGCAACGGCTACATTGACGATGTCTATGGGTGGGATTTTACCGATGCACTCAATCTACAAGCCGAAG
>JAPPDN010000500.1 GCA_028824575.1 Candidatus Poribacteria bacterium
CGCTTTTAATAATAAGCAGCTTGACAACACCATTATTGAATCGTATGTTTTCTTTGCCCTGAAATTACGAGAGATCAGTTACACCCGTACGCAACTGTCCAACATTACCCGGGAAATCAACAAACTAATGCCGATGCCCGCAATGATAATTTTCCAACACGGTCAAACCGTGACCCTTGCGGTCATCAATCGGCGTTTACACAAGCGGGATGAGTCAAAAGACGTTCTTGAAAAGGTAACGCTGATTAAAGATATCGATTCCCACGATCCCCATCCCGCCCACATTAAAATTCTGTTTGACCTCTCGCGCAATGAGTTGTTTAGAGTGCACGGTTTCAGTAACTTTGTTGAACTCCATCGCGCATGGGCAAAAACACTGGATATCCAAGCGCTTAACAAACGATTCTATCGCGAACTCTCCAACTGGTACTTCTGGGCAGTGGATAATGTGACATTCCCAGAGGACGCAGGCGAAAACGTAGACATTCGCAACGCCACCAGTATCATTCGTTTAATTACGCGGTTAATCTTTGTCTGGTTTATCAAACAAAAAAAATTAGTCCCCGACATCTTCTTCAATCTGAGAGAGATAGAAAAAATCCTTATTAGCACTGACCCGCAGGAGAGCACCTACTACAAGGCAATTCTCCAAAACCTCTTCTTTGCCACCCTTAATCAGGAGATGAACACTGCTGAGAAATCTGATATCCGTAAATTTCGCGGTAAGGGACGACAGCACTACAATATCACGTCGCTTTATCGCTATGAAGAGAATTTCACAAATTCAGATAAAGCGTTGCGACACTTTGAAACAATTCCGTTTTTGAATGGTGGTCTCTTTGAATGCTTGGATAAAGGAGACAAGGACGATCCCAAGAAGATTCTACGGATTGACGGCTTTTCTGACCGTGCGGATAACCAATTGTCCATTCCCAATTTTCTATTCTTTGCTGAGGAAAGGGAAGTTGATCTCAACAAAGTCTACGATACAAAAGGCAAGCGGTATAAAGTCCGTGGGCTAATTGAGATTCTCCGCCGCTACAAGTTTACGATTACTGAGAACACACCCATTGAGGAAGAAGTCGCGCTTGACCCCGAGCTGCTCGGAAAGGTCTTTGAAAACCTGCTCGCGGCATACAACCCCGAAACCGGGGCGACTGCGCGTAAGCAGACGGGCTCTTTTTATACCCCTCGTGAGATTGTTAACTACATGGTTGACGAGTCACTCATTGCGTACCTAAAAAGCGAACTGGTTACCTATTACGAATCTGAAAGCACCTTTGCCTCAATCAGTCCACCTTCACAATTAGACCTCAGTGGTCGGGCAGATCCGGTGCAAACTGGACTTGACACGCAGAAAACGGTACTGTCTGATAAACAGAAGTCTGACATTGAAAAGAAACTCCGCCATCTCATTGCCTACAAGGATGAGCTACACCAATTTGATGCAGACGGAACTGAACAGTTGATAAAAGCGATTGATACGTTCAAGATACTTGACCCTGCCTGTGGTTCCGGTGCCTTCCCAATGGGTATTTTACACAAACTGGTTTTTATTCTCGGCAAACTGGACCCGCGCAACGACCAGTGGCGGCAACGGCAAATCGCCAAAGTCGAAAACCTCATCAACATAGCAGAAGGAATTGATGACAGCACGGTTCGTGAAAATACGATCCGAGACCTTGAAACGGAAATTGATAGTATCAACGAAGCGTTTGAACGGAACGAACTTGATTACGGTAGAAAACTCTACCTGATAGAGAACTGTATCTATGGTGTGGATATTCAACCGGTTGCTGTGCAGATTGCCAAACTCCGGTTCTTTATTTCGCTTGTTGTGGACCAGCGAATTGACGATGCACAAGAGAATAGAGGGGTGCGCCCATTGCCGAATTTGGAAACGAAGTTTGTGTCAGGAAACACACTCATCAGTGTGGAGAAACCGGTGCAGCAAACACTCCGCAATCCAGAAATCGACCGCAAGGAAACAGAGTTGAGCGAGGTCCGCAGGAAACATTTCACCGCCCGCACCCCAAGAACCAAAGAGAAGTATCGAAACTTGGATAAGCAAATCCGTGCTGACATCAGTCAATTGCTCAAGCGTGGCGGTTTCCCCAGTGAAACGACTGAAAAAATCGCCAACTGGGATCCGTACAACCAAAATGTAGTTGCCGATTTCTTTGATGCCGAGTGGATGTTCGGTATCACAGACGGGTTTAATGTCGTGATTGGCAACCCGCCGTATGTCCGCCAAGAGAAAATCAAGCATCTCAAATCCACCTTGAAAAAACGCTGCACCTGTTACACAGGTGCAGCGGACCTCTACGTCTATTTCTATGAGCGCGGACTTCAACTGCTGAGTTCAAACGGCATCCATACCTTTATCTGTTCTAACAGTTGGTTGGATGTCAACTACGGCGCGCCGTTACAGAAGTATCTCTTAGACAACACAGCAGGTGCCGTTATCTGCCACAGTGAAGCAGAACGTGAGTTTGAGAGTGCTGACATCAATACGATTGTAAGTATTCTCCAAAACGGCACACCCAATGCCGATTCTCAGATCCGTTTTCTCACCTTCAAGACGTTCATCGGCGATCCAGATATAGAAAACTGTCAAGAGCGAACGCGCACGTATACCGAACTCAAACAAGCAGGCACGCGTGAGAACACATACACCGGTGACAAGTGGGGCGGGAAATACCTCCGCGCCCCTGACATCTATTGGACAATTTTAGATAAGGGAAAAGATAAATTAGTGCGTCTCGGAGACGTTGCGGACGTGCGGCGAGGGTTCACAACCGGTGCTAATGAGTTTTTCTATCTTGATACGGAACGGATTCTGGAATGGGGTATTGAGGCAGAGTTTTTGAAATCTGTCATCAAAAGTCCGCGAGAATGCAAAAGCATCCGTGTAGACCCGCGTCAGTTGCAATTTAAGCTGTTTATGTGCCATGTGGAAAAATCGGCGTTAGCCGGCACCGCGGCGTTGGACTATATTGAATGGGGTGAATCACAGGGGTATCATCAGCGGCCGAGTTGCCGAGGCCGCACACGCTGGTGGGATTTGGGGAAACAGCCTGCGTTTGATTGGCTTATTTTGAGATTCCGTGATAAGAGGAATTGGACCCCGATTAACGAGAAGCCATCCTTATTAGCTGGTGATGTCGTTTTTATTGCGACTCTTCATAATCGAGACACAATTCAATCTGCAAACGCAGTTGCAAATTCCACTTTAGGGGTTCTTGTTTCCGAAATATATGGGAGAGTCAACTTGGGAGACGGATTGCTAACAACTTATGGTCCTGATATTTTGAATTTTGATTTCATCTCACCTGACTGGATTGATGCCCAAAGCGGTGAGAGTCTGCACCGAGCCTTTGAACCAATGAAACAGAGGCCCGTTTTGTCAATCTTTGATGAAATCCACCAATCTGACCGTCACGCACTTGATGCTATCATCTTTGATGCCCTTGGTCTCACGCAAGGTGAACGGAATGGTGTGTATGAAGCAGTTGTAAATCTGGTGGAATCTCGCCTGCGAAAGGCGCGGAGTTTGAAGGGTAAATAGGAATTTTCGGTTGATATGCGCTTATCGGATGTGGTATTATTAACCCCAAGTTATTTGCATTGCGGAGGCGAAAAATGAGCGCGCAAAAAACCGAACTAAACAGGATATTAGAGATAATCTACAAAATAGCGAAAAAAAATACCGATGGGAATTATATCTACCGCGGCGAGCCAGAATGCTATAAGAAAGTATCATCAAACCTCTGGCGAGAACTTAAAAAACTTAACTTATTGGACCTTGATGTAGAAGATGTTCAAAAACGAGAACTGGATGAGGCTAAAAGTTACAGCCGCGAAACGGAGGAATTTAGAATCCTTATTGAGATCCAACACTACGGTGGTAAAACCAATCTGATAGACTTTACTACCGATCATTACGTAGCACTTTTCTTCGCTGTCAGCAGCTCTCCTAATAAAGATGGCAGGATTATCTTGCAAAGCAAAACTGGACAGATAAAGGATTGGATTAAAAAACTTCCGGATCCACCTCCTAACGAGCGTGCTAAGAAACAGAAAAGCATATTTGTGCAACCGCCTGAGGGTTTTATTCCTAATGATATGATTAAACCGGATGAAATCATTGTTATCCCAAAAGCCCTCAAACGTTCCATACGAGACTACATTGAAGAAGAAATCGGTATCTCTAACGAAAGTATCTATCATGACATCCACGGTTTTATTGGAAGTCAGGCAAGTCGTTGGAGTGCCTACCCGGAACTCTATCGGGCTGAGGAACTCCAAAAGAACGCGGATAAAATAAAGGAACCCGCAGAAAGAATTAAGCATTATGAAAAAGCAGCTGAGCATCTTACCGATGTTCTAAACCTATTACCTGATTCTGCTGAGGCCCATTTCAATCGCGGCCGTGCCCACCAGCTGTCAGGCCAAGTCGATCTCGCGATCCAAGACTACAATACAGCGATAGGATTACAACCGCTTTTGACCGAGGCCTACGCTAACCGTGGTATTGCTTATGATGAAAAAGGCGAGTTTGATTTTGCAATTCAAGATTATAACGCCGCTATAAAACTTGCTCCAAATAAAGCGGATGCCTATAACAATCGCGGGACTATTTACAGTAACAAAGAGGATTGCAACCGGGCAATTGAGGATTATACCAAAGCGATAGAACTGAACCCCAATGAGCCAACTGCATATTACAATCGCGGCAATGCTTATTTGATCAAGGATGAGCACGACTTAGCTATTGAAGACTACAGCAAAGTCATAACGTTAAACTCCAAGGATGCTGAAGCATATTACAACCGCGGTAATGCTTACGGTAGGAAATCTGAGTTTGATTTAGCTATTGAGGACTACACTAAAGCAATAGAGTTGAAACCGAAGGAAGCCAGATTCTATAGTATTCGTGGTGTTGCTTATAGTCAAAAATTTGAGTTTGATTTGGCTATTAAAGACCATAACGAGGCAATATCATTAAAACGTAATGAGGCCGGCATTTACTACAATCGCGGACTAAGTTACCATCTCCAACGTGAAGTTGACCGAGCAATTGCGGACTATGACAAAGCGATAGAACTGAAACAAACTTATGCTGATCCCTATATCAAACGTGCCGCAATTTACCTTCGTAAAGGTAAAGTTAATGCTGCTATTATGGACTGTGATACGGCAATAGCCCTGCTGCCAAGGCTTGATGCTGTGAATGCTTATTACTATCGTGGAATTGCTCACTGTAACAAAGGCGAGTACCACAAATCCATTAGCGATCTTACCCAAGTAATACAACTTGATCCTGATTTTGCTGGTGCCTACTATAATCGCGGTAATGCTTATGGACTCAGAAAAGAATTTGACAAAACCATTGAAGACTATACCAAAGTAATAGAACTGGAGCCGAAGGCGGCTGAAGTATATAGATTTCGCGGACTTGTTTACGGTATGAAAGGCGATTTCGACAACCTCATTGAAGACTGTACTAAAGCAATAGAATTACAACCTGATAATGCCGAAGCGTATAGAATTCGTGGGAGTGCCTTCGGTATGAAGGATGATTTTGAAAATGCTATTGAAGACTGTACCTATGCAATAAAACTACAGTCTGATAATGCCGAATCATATAGTGCTCTCGGATTTGTTTATTACTCCAAAGGCGATTTGGAAAACGCTATTGCTAACTTGAGCGAGGCAATTCGCCTACATTCAGATGATTCATTAGTTTACTACGCGCTTGGTGCTATTTATAATCGTAAAGACGACTTTGACAAGGCAATAGCTAACTTAAGCAAAGCTATCCAAGTTGCTGAAGACGATAACGCGCTAATGAAACAGAGTTTCGCGTTTATCCAATCATATTACCAACGTGGAGTTGCCTATGGGGTGAAAGGCCATTTCGACAATGCCATTGCAGACTTTACCCAGGTGATAAAACTAAACTCCGATTTCACTAATGCTTATCACGCTCGCGGTGTTGTTTATCGCGATAAAGAAGATTTTGACAACGCCATCAAGGACTTCAACATAGTAATAAAACGAGAACCTGACAATGCCAAGGCATATAACGATTTGGGTGATGTTTATATCCGCAAGGGTGATTGTAATGAAGCTATTGCAAATTTCACCCAAACGATAGAACTAAACTCTGATTTTGCCCAAGCTTACCATAACCGGGCGGTTGCCTACCGCGATAAAGGCGATTTGGATAACGCCATCAATGACTTCAGTATAGCAATACGGCTAGAACCTAAAGCGACCATATCATATCGCGAGCGTGGCAAAATTTGCTATCTCAAAGGTG
>JAPPDN010000216.1 GCA_028824575.1 Candidatus Poribacteria bacterium
ACAGTCGCGGTGTCCGTCAATGGCATGTTCGGCATTTTGGCTATGACCCTGTTGAACATCGGCGTACGGCGTATCTTTCCACGGATCGCCTTGGAACCGCGCGACCTCCTCGTGGTATACAGTATGCTCGCTGTGGGGAGCGCGTTTTCAGGACACGATTGTATTCCGCGCCTGATGGGACTTATCCCTTATGCCTTCCGCTTCGCTACACCAGAAAACGATTGGGAGGCACTCCTCTTTCACCATCTCCCCGAATGGCTTGTGGTGAAACATCCGAAAACAGTCACCGATTTCTACGAAGGCGAGGTAAACTTCTTTACGGAAGGTTATGTACAGTACTGGATTGTACCGATCCTCTCTTGGTCAGCAGTAATCTTTCTGTTGATGCTCATCTTTCTCTGCTTGACTGCCCTGCTTCGCAAGCAGTGGATCGAAAATGAAAAGCTCGCGTATCCGATTATCCAGATTCCGTTAGAGATTACTACCAACCGCCATATTTTCAGGAATCGCTTGCTCTGGATCGGTTTCGGGATAGCTATGGGTATCAATCTACTCAATGGGCTGCAGTTCTTTTTTCCGGTACTTCCAGAGATTCCAGTCCGAAAGTACAATCTGAATATCTACTTTACACAGAAACCGTGGAACGCCATGGGCAGCATGCCCCTGCGGTTCCACCCATATCTGATCGGTTTCTCGTTCATTCTACCGTTGGATTTAGCCTTCTCGTGTGCCTTCTTCTACTTGATGAAGAAGGTGCAGCTGCTGGTTGGCAGTGCTGTCGGGATCGCCACGTTACAGGGTTACCCATTTTTGGGTGAACAGGGAGCAGGCGCGTTGTTGGCACTGCTCGCGATTGCGTGTTGGCATGCGCGAAAACACTTTGCATCCGTGCTGAGACAAGTGGTTCATCCAAATCGCCGGGAATCACAAACCGAAGCACTCTCATATCGGAGCGCGGTGATAACGCTTGGGATCTGCCTCTTACTTCTCGCTGTTTTCTGTATCCGTGGCGGGATGTCGCTGTGGGCATTCGCGATTTACATCAGTATCTATCTGATGATCGTCGTCGGATTAACTCGGATGCGAGCGGAACTGGGACCCCCGATACACGCTATCGGTTATCTTACACCGCAGTATATGATGATCTCGCTACTCGGTACACGGCGTTTACGCCCGGGCAACCTAACGATGCTCTCGCTCATGAATTGGCTCAGCGGTGCGAGTTATGCCTCTTTCCGAACCCACCCGATGCCGGACCAGTTAGAGGCGTTCAAACTTGCCGAGCGTACCGGTATCCGAAACCGAACGATGTTTGCCGTATTAGTTATCGCGAGTCTCGTCGGTATCCTATCAAGTCTGATTCTCTATCCTTATGCGATTTATAGTGAAGGGGTGGCTGCCGGTTCAGAGCAGATTCATGCGGGTGGCGCGGATACATATAACTTCCTTTCGTCATGGTTAGTGAACCCGAAACCGACGGATTGGCTCGCGACCTCGGTGTTAGGTTTAGCATTTGCGGGGAATTTGGGCATCATGTTCTTGCGCTCGCGTTTTGTGTGGTGTCCATTGCACCCAGCAGGATACGTTATCGGCGTCGCGCCAGGGACAACAGATGTGATCTGGTTTCCGCTGCTCCTTGCGATGGTAACAAAATGGCTCATTTTGAAACATGGCGGAATCAATGCCTATCGGAAAGCAGTACCGTTCTTCATCGGTCTGGTGTTAGGCGAAGCATTGATGGGGTGTTTCTGGCCCCTGTTGAGTCTTATACTCAGGTCGGCAGTGTATAGTTGGATTTAGCATTTCAACTGCTTGAGGCACTGCGACTTGATATATCAATTTTTTCTTGACATTCGGGAAATTCTATGCTAATATTTTATAAATATATTTTGCTTTTTTAAAGCACTTCGGGAGGTTTATATCCCTTAATTCTCCATTGGAAAAGACAGAAACTAACTTTTTTGAAGAAATTGTTTTTTCGACAACGGAGAAAAACGAACAACGGGCCCATAATAAAAAAATGATTGAAGTCAGAGAACTCACAAAATCCTATGGACCTACGGTTGCTGTCAACAAAGTCTCGTTCGAGGCACACGCGGGTGAAGTATTAGGTTTTCTCGGTCCCAACGGTGCCGGAAAGACGACTACAATGCGTATCCTCACCTGCTATCTCGCCGCTGACGCGGGCAGTGCTACTGTCGCAGGATACGATATATTTGAGGCATCCATTGAAGTCCGGAAACAGATTGGTTACCTCCCCGAAAGCGCACCGCTTTACACCGATATGGGGGTCCTTGAATATCTGAATTTCATGACCCAGGTGCGGCAGCTTCCTAAAAGCCAGCGGAAAGAGCGAATCCGCTCAGTTATTGACACCTGTGGACTTGAGGATGTTATCCAGAAAGACATCAGTGAACTCTCCAAAGGTTACCGCCAACGTTTAGGACTGGCACAAAGCCTCATTCACGATCCTCCCATCCTAATTTTAGATGAACCGACCTCCGGGTTAGATCCGAGTCAGATCATTGAGATTCGGAATCTGATTAGAGACATCGGGCAGGAGAAATTGGTGCTCTTCAGCACACACATTTTGTCCGAAGTCTCCGCGACCTGTAGTCGCATCCTGATCATCAACAATGGCAAGATTGTCGCGAACGGTACACCGGACGAACTCGCCAGTCAGGCAAAAGGCGAGGAAATTGTTCATATCGGCATCCGAGGTACCCAAGAAGCCGTTGAAGCAAAGCTGGATGAATTAGACTTTGTTTCGCAGTGGACACATGTCGAAACGGTGGACGGCATCGTGGGTTACCAGATCAACGCTGCACAAGATAGTAATGCCGCCGAGGCACTCTTTCATGTCGTTGTGAAAAACGGGTGGAGCCTGACAGAACTCCGCCAAGAATCCGCAGATTTAGAAGATGTTTTCCTTAATTTGACAGACAAAGAACAGACACACGTCCAAAACCAACGATCCGCAGAACAGGCGGACGATAGTAATGACGCATAGTAAAAAATCATGACGAATATTACAGCAATTTTTAAAAAGGAATTCAGAAGTTATTTCAATTCACCTATCGCGTATATCTTCATCACATTTTTCCTCGGTCTCTCTTCATGGCTTTTCTTCCGTGGCTTTTTCTTCGGTAACCAGGCAGAAATGCGCGGTTTTTTTGGGTTAATGCCGTGGATTTTTCTATTTTTCATTCCTGCTGTTACCATGAAACTTTGGGCTGAAGAGAAAAAGATCGGTACAATAGAAATCTTGATGACGTTGCCAATTCGAGATTATGAGGTCGTTGTCGGGAAATTCTTGGCGAGTTTTGCGCTGCTTATCGTAACCGTCCTCCTCTCACTTGTTATCCCCTTTTCAGTCATGTACTTCGGGGACCCGGATGGCGGTACTATTTTTGCCGGATATATCGGACTCCTGCTGATGGGTGCGGCATATCTCGCGATAGGACTCTTCACCTCAACACTGACTGAGAATCAAATTATTGCCTTTATTTTGGGAATTTTCACCTGTTTTGTGTTGCTCATCATCGGTGAAGATATTGTGCTTTTCAACACTCCTGACTGGCTGTTCCCGATTTTCAGTTATCTTGGTCTCGGTGCACATTACAGTAGCATTCTACGGGGTGTGCTTGATTCCCGCGACATTATCTACTATCTGTCGCTGATCGGCTTTTTTCTTTATCTAAGCACATTGGCAGTTGAAAGCCGCAAATGGCGATAGGAAAGGAGGTAAACTGTTTTGGCTAATAAACGGATCACACACGGTGGCAACACCCTCGCCTTTGTAGCAATCATTCTCGGTATTCTCGTGTTGATTAATTTTCTATCAACACGCCGTTTTGTTCGGACTGATCTCACTGAGGATAAACGCTATACCATCTCGAAAGCAACCAAAGATGTGCTGCGGGCATTAGATGATATTGTTACAATCACTGTGTACTTCTCTACATCACCCGCTGAAGTCGCGCAAGTCGGACGTAATGTGAGAGATATGCTCGACGAATACAAGGCATTCTCAAAAAATCTTCAGATCGATTTTGTGAACCCGGCAAACTTTGACGATGCCCAGAAACAGGAACTGAGTTTCAAGGGCATCCCGGAAGTGCAAATCAACGTTATGAAAAAAGACAAAGCGGAAATCGCGAAGGTTTATATGGGTGTTTCAATCGGTTACAGCGGTAAAGAGGAGGCTTTGCCGGTTGTGCAATCAACAGCAAATCTCGAATATGACCTTACCTCCACTATCCTTAAAGTCACTACAAAAGAGGCAAAAACGGTCGGGTTTTTGACGGGGCACGGTGAATTTGATATCAACGATCAAAACTATCAGCAGTTCCGCCAACTCTTGGATAAAAACGGAAAAGGACAATATAATGTCACCTCTGTCAGTCTGCAAGGTGGAACAGCGATTGATGATACTGTCACGACGCTGGTCATCGCTGGCGCGAAGCAACCGTTGACAGAACGCGAGAAATATGAGCTTGACCAGTTTATCATGCGTGGTGGTAGAGCGATCTTCTTAGTTGATCCGATTCAGCTCCAACCGGGTACAATGCAAGCGACACCGCTGAGCACAGGACTGAATGACCTCTTGGAACATTACGGAGCCAAACTCGGCAATAATCTGCTTATTGATAGAAAATTCCATGACAACGCTCGGTTCCAACAAGGTTTTATGACAGTTTTTCAACCGTATCCGTATTTTGTCCAAATCAGAAAACCGAATTTCTCGGCAGAACACGCGGTCACGAACCAGTTAGAGACATTGACGTTACCTTGGACGAGTTCCTTAGAGATAATAACCAAAGAAGGCATCACAGCAACGACGTTAGCGAAGACAAGCGAATTCGGACAGACGCTTCAAGGTTATTATAACCTTATGCCGAATTTTCCGATCCCCGATACAGAGACACAAGCCTATCCTGTCGCTGTCGGATTGGAAGGAACATTCAAAAGTTTCTACGCCGATAAAGAGATCCCGCCAGCCGCAAGCGACAATGCTACGAGTGCAGAGGACGGCGAATCCGCTACCTCAGTACAAACAGACCAAGCACGAACCATTATAACCGAAAGTGCACAGACACAAATTGTTGTGGTAGGGAACGCACAATTTCTAACACAGATGCGCCCCGACGGTGTTAACTTTTTCTTAAACACTGTAGATTGGCTGACGCTTGGCGATGCTCTCATCGGTATTCGCTCACAAACGATCACAAATCGACCACTCCGCGATGCTTCTGAAATCGAGAAAAACCTAATTAAATATCTGTGTATTGCAGGTATCCCGCTGATAGTTATCATCTTCGGACTTCTGCGATATTTCTTAAAAAGTCGAGCCAAAAGGATGGTAGAAACCTTTAGCACGCGATCTATGAGTACGGATTAAGAACAGATAGAGGAGATTTTAACAGTAAAAAATGAAAACAAAACAACTTCTGATTTTAGGTGGCGTTTTTGTTTTGTTGCTACTCGTCGTCCTAATTTTTGAGAACCCGTTTGGGAAGAGCGAGCACGAAAAGAAAGTTGAGACAGCGACGCCCCTGTTTCCAGGTTTTAACAAAGAACAGGTTGCGAAAATAGAAATCATCGCGATTGATGGAACGGCAACGCTCTCAAAACAAGAGGGGACATGGATAGTCGCCTCAATGGACAACTACCCGGCGGATAGCGAAGGTATTGCCGAACTGCTGACCAAAGTCGGGGAATTCAAGAATACGCAGCGCGTCTCCAACAACCCGGAAAAACAGGCGGAATTCGAGGTGGATAGCACCGGTGTCGAAGCGAAACTGATGGATGAAAACGATAAACTGTTGGCACATCTGTTCGTCGGTAAAACAACCCCCGGTTTTCTGAGTAGCTATGTACGCCCAGCGGATTCCAACGATGTCTATGTCGCACAAGGCTACCTCCAATCCGTTTTTAACAAAGGCACGCGCACCTGGAAAGATCGGACCATCTTCGATTTTAATAAAGGAATTGTCACCGAACTTAACATCTCTTCACCAGAAGAAACGGTCGAACTGCGTCTCGATACGAACGGGATATGGCAGATGCTTAAACCTGAAGCATCAACTGTCAAAACGACCGAGGTTGACACACTCCTTACGACTTTCAGCGCATTGAATACAGACGACTTCGCTGAAGCGACAGATGCCCTTTCTGATTACGGCTTAGATACACCGCAGTCCGTTATATCCGCTACGCTGAATGATGGCACAACGGCGACACTGTACATCGGAAAAGAGGAGGAGGGCAAACTTTACGCCAAACGCGACGACAAGGAGACTGTCTTCAGACTCTTCAAATC
>JAPPDN010000495.1:0-2171 GCA_028824575.1 Candidatus Poribacteria bacterium
ATGAAAAAATAAAAATAAAGGAGTTTTACGATGGAAAAAGAGACACTCGAAACTATTACTCAGCGGTTAGATCAGTTAGAGAAGACCGTCGCGGAGATGGATCAGAAACTCTCCTCAGTTGTTGAGGAAATAACGACAGACGTTCCAATGGGGCCCGAGGCAAGAGCAAAGATGAGGGGAGCTGAAGCCCTAAAAAACAGCAAGCGAGATGCACATATCACCGAGAAGATTTTAGACGAACTGTTTGAAAAATTGGGAATTCCACCTGATTTTGATCCCGGTACTATTGAAGAACTTCATGAAAGTATGAGGCAACACGGTATTCGTGCTGAGGATAACGAGTTTAGTAGGGCAATTATTGAAGAGCGGGAGAAATAATTTTGTACTATTTCTATTTCGATGCAAGTGCACTGGTCAAACGGTATACTCGCGAGTCTGGTAGCGATAAAATGCTCTTTCTTTTTTCCAACATCCCTTTGGCCCGTTTATCATGTTTGACAATTGGCGCAATGGAAGTCTTTTGGATCTGTGTCCGGAAACAAAACGACGGTCGTATTACAAACCATCAGTTTGAAAGGACTATTACTCTCTTAAGAGGTGAAGTAATCAATACCCAATCAGATTTTAAAACGATTTCGGTTCCGGATTCGCTTGTTTGGAACTCAATGGATTGATTGAAACCTATTCTCTCAACAGTGTTGACGCAATGGTTTTACGATCCGCTTTGGACGTGGCAGCTGAACGCCGTAATATTGGTGATGTGCTGGTCCTCGTCGCCTCAGACCAACGCCTTCTCCGCGCTGCGCATGCGGAAGGCTTGCAAATCTTCAACCCCGAACAGGATTCACAACAGATACTCACAGATTGGATAGCTTAATATATGAATGCAAAGATTGGTATCGGTATCATAAGTTTCGCGCATGGACACGCTAACGCCTACTGCAACCGGATGCAGACGTTTGACGATGTTCAACTTGTCGCATGTTGGGACGATAACAGTGAACGCGGTGAAGCCGCCGCAACGCAATACGGCATGAATTATTCACCGCATCTTGAAGATGTTATCAATCACCCCGAAATTCACGCTGTTATTGTAACCTCCGAAACGAATCGGCATGCAGAGATGGTGGAAGCAGCGGCATCAGAAGGAAAGCACATTCTCTGCCAAAAACCGATGGCACTCACTTTGGAGGATTGTGATCGAATCGCAGCGGTCGTAGAGAAGACCGGTGTCAAGTTTATGATGGGTTACCAAATGCGACGCGACCCAGCGAACATCGCGATGAAAGAACTCATTGATAGCGGTGTGTTAGGTAAAATCGGGGTGTTGCGTCGCCGACACTGTATCAATGCGTTGTTTAGCGAGGCTTTTGTGACGGGACCCAGTCGCTGGCATATCGACCCAGAGAAGAATATGGGGATGTTCATGGACGATGCCTCTCACGCGACCGATTTTATCCATTGGATGCTCGGCAAACCGACAAGCGTTATCGCCGAAATTGATAACATTTTGACGGATGTTGCACCTGATGATACGGGGTTGGCTGTCTACCGGTTCGCGGGTGGAGAGATGGCGATTCTGCTAAATACATCTGTGACGCTCGCCGGTGAAAATACGACTGAGATTTATGGTGATCAAGGTGTGGTCATACAGAACTATGGGGACGCTCCGTCGTGTAATATTCCACGTCCTGCAGATGCCGTTGCGCTTAGGTTGTATACACGAGACGAACCGACATGGAAGGACCTCGGTATTCCTATTCCGGATGGTCACGGTGAACGGATTGCCGGTGTGCCGCGTCCGTTTATCGACTGCCTGAAGAACGACACAGAACCCGATGTCACAGTAGAAGATGGACGGGTTACGGTAGAAATGATTTTGGGCGCGTATCGTTCTGCGCAAGAGGGACGGCGCGTTACATTCCCCCTCTAAAGATGGAACTCTTATAGTAAAATCTAAAATATTAGACATTTTCAGGGAGAGCAGACCGCTCTCCCTTCTTTACTGGCAAGGCTTGATGAGGATTAAGGCTTTGTGGTTAATTGGACGATTGACCATACACCGTCGATCAGAGAGTTTTGCAAGCACGTCTGCCAGTAGACCTCTCTATTTTCTTTCCGAGCAGAACAAATAAAATCCCTAAAGTACCCATACCAAGTCGTGCAACGCG
>JAPPDN010000495.1:2181-6312 GCA_028824575.1 Candidatus Poribacteria bacterium
GATCTAAGCACTGCATTTTTTTCACATACTTGCCATTTTTTCACGCTAATTCTGCATTTTTTGCATATCTGCGGTAGAAAAGAGGTTGCAAGCAGGTTATCTTTTATTTTTCTATGATGAAAGCAAAAGTCATTACCTATTGGGATAAACTTAGTGTGTCCGTATATTTTAGACGAATAACAGTAGGAACCCTTTGGAATTTTGGCGTAGATATTGCCCTTTAATTAAAGGCATTGGCACAAAACTTGCTTACTAAAACAACAGTGTTGACGATTTCAACACAATTATTGTGTTTCAGGCAGAGTATCAACACAGAATTGTATCTATAAATGGCAGCGAGATTGAGTTTTAGGTGTTTCAATAGCTTGATCTTATGCACCAAATGCTGAAGTCAACTCACGGTTATTAATCGGTCGAGTTGTCCCCTAAATGATTAGAGGAGAAATTATCAAGCGTATGAGATTTTTCATTTTACTAACGGTCCTACTTGCTCTGGTTAGTTGTAATAGTCAACAAAAACCTATAACAGATATGGTTATGGACGCGATGATGGACGAACCTTCGACAGAAACTGTTCCAATAGGAGAACCTGACGGATTTCCAGAGATAACAATCAGCCCAGTCCATCAAGCTCTACAACCCGGCACGTATCGCATAACTCTTAACGGTTTCGTGCAGAGCCACTCCCGCCTTGAGTCAGTTTACATCCCAGTAGTAACAGCGGTGATGTGTTAGATGTTCTGAGTATCAAATTCGACCCTCAACCTTGGATATTTACCGAGAATAATGAGTTGGTTGTTCGTATTGGGGAAGAAGTCGTTGTTGGGGTTAGTAGTGGCCCCAAAACATTTACCGAGGAGCACGGTACGGAAACACGCAACGTTATTGAATATGAGGGGATTGCTATTGCGAATCTGACACGCTCTCATATTGTTTTCAAACCATCACCACCCATAGAGCCAATACCTAAACCTCAACCTGAACCCGAACCTGAACCCGAACCTGAACCCGAATCTGAACCCGAACCTGAACCCGAATCATTTGGCAAGAATGACAGGGTAATCGTCAAGAACACGTTAAATATTGGACTTCGAATTCGGAATGCTCCAGGTGGTACTCAGATCGGTGGAATGTTTAACGGTGAAACAGGCACGATCATTTCTGGTCCCGAAATGGCTGATGGGTTGATCTGGTTTGAGATTGAATGGGATCGACCTGTTAAAGACCGCAGAAGTGGGTGCGGAGCTAGAGATATTTGTGTCGGATGGAGCGTTGCGGTTCTCGGAGATGGGACTGAAGTACTGGCTCCGCTGAGATAACAGTATAAACAGACGCTACTTCGGTGTTAACTTAGACGTATCGTATTTATGAGGTAAGTTCTCAGAAGTGCTTGTGCTTTACGGGCTATTTCGGCGCATGATGCTGAGAATTTGACCTGTCATGCCGGTAGCAGGGGATTGCGTCGCGAGGAAGAGTGCCGATGCAACAACCTGCTCCGGTTCCTTCCACGGATCGCTTTGTGCTCTGAAAGTTCCTGAATTTTCCCAAGCGGGTTTTGAAAGCTCCGTTTTCACGGGACCCGGGATAAGGACGTTCGCGATGATACCATCTTCCCAGACTTCTTCAGCAATTGATTGTGTCAATCCGTGCAGTGCCGCTTTAGAGGCACAGTAGACGCTTAGATTTGAACGTCCGACCTGTCCCATCCCAGAGCCAACATTAATGATATTCCCACTGCCTTGCTGCTGCATGATTGGTAACGCGGCACGGCAACAATACACAACGCCCATCACATTAATCTGCCATCCCTGTTCCCACTCTTCATCAGTAGACTCTAAAAATAGACCTCTCGGATTAATACCGGCGTTATTGACGAGGATGTCTATCCGTCCGAAATGCTCTACGGTCTTCTGGACGAGGTGCTCCACTTCTTCGCGGATTCGTAAGTCGGTTGGCACGGCGAGGATTTTGCCACCTTGTGCTGCTATCTCTGTAGCAACTTTATCGAGTTGGGCATTGCTTCGTGCAGCGATGACGACGCTCGCCCCTTCGGCTGCATAGGCGATGGCGACCGCTCTACCGATGCCGCGACCGCCACCCGTGATAATAGCGACTTTGTCTGTGAGTTGCATGATGGATTCCTTCTAAAAATATGTCTATAAATTACTTTCGGCGTTCCACTGTCATTGTGTACGATGCCACATATTAATCAGGCGCGTCAAGTGCGAGCGGCCCGCTTTAACTTTCCGCTCTAAATCTTTTGCCAGTCCAGAGAGTAGGTCTGTACCTGCTTTCTTCGCATTTTCTACTTGTTGTTTGAGTTGATAGGTGCGTCCCATCTTGAGTCGGTTTATCTCTAAACGCAATTCACTCGCTGCACGATTAAGACTTCGGAGTTCCGCTTGTAATGCTGCCCGTTTTTCGGCAGCTGTTTTTTCAGAGATGTCTGGTGCCGTTTCACCAAGGCTTAACCGCTCAAGAGTTTGAATGTCGTGTTCCTGATATGCTCGGTTAACAAGTGGCATCAACTGTTCTCGTCTGTGCTGTTCTTTGGTATCCATGGCTTTGTCGGGGTGGTACCGTTTGGCGAGTTTACGGTAGAGGTTTTGCAGGTGTTTTGCCTTAGGTGCAGGTACCTCGTTTTCTTCCGGGGTAGGTTGTGAATCGTCTGCTTCCTTGTATGCGTCAACACGTGCGCGGCTTCTTCTAAAACAAGATTCTACACGCGCCTCTATCTCCGCCTCGCTCACATTTTCTCGTCGCAGTTGGAGACGAAGGGTATATTCCTTTGTTTCAAGTTCAACTTTGTCAAGTTCGAGGTAGTGGTGGCTGATATGGGCATTGTATCGGCGCTGAAATACATCAACTTCTGACTTGAGTGTTTCGATCGTTACGGTGAGTTCTTCTACCTGCTCCCGTTTTGCTTCAATAGCATTGAGTAGCCGAGCCGTCTCCTTGTCATGAATGGTATTGCTATGAACTAAGGCGGTAGGTTTCATAGGAATTTCCCGTCGCGTCGCAAAAGCGAATCGCTTGTAAACGGGTGCGCGCTGGAAAGCGCGCTTACGGTTACCTTGACGAGTGCGCGGTCGAAAACCGCGCCAACAAGTCTCTATTTAGAAAACTACTTTTTCCGGTAGGTGATACGTCCTCGCGTAAGGTCATAAGGCGATAATTCTACGGTCACCTTGTCACCGGGCAAAATTTTGATAAAAAACTTCCGCATCCTGCCAGAGATATGGGCAAGGATCTGATGTTTATTATCCAACTCCACGCGAAACATCGCATTGGGTAAAGGTTCCACGACGGTGCCTTCAACCTCTATTTTGTCCTTTTTAGAAGATTTTTGTTCCTCTTCTTCCACTTGGACTTCAGTATCAAGACTGGCATCGGTGTCCTTTCGCTTTTTCGGTTGTGACTTCCGCTTCCTGCGCGGTGGATTCGCGTACCGCGTCTGCGGCTTTCGTTTGTTTCCTGAAGGTCTGCGATTCACAGTATAAATCTCCTTTTGTGTAGATGCAGTACAGATCGTCCTCACTCCGAGGGACACGGTAATCACCTACGGGTTGGTGTACTTACAAAGCACACCTATTATTCGTCTTCAAGGCTAAAATATTTTCCTGCTTCAACAACAAGTTCTTGGAAGTAATCGGTAGCGAGTTGCAATTGCGTCTCGGCATCCGCTTTGTCTGTACTTGTTGAGACTAAGTCGACCGGCATAGTGCTTCCGTCCGCTTTGCGGAGCGAGACATACGCCTTTAGGTAGACATCTGGGTGGCGTTCCATCACTTTTTGCATCAGTGGTGAAACTTCGGCTTCAAACATGCTAACATAAACCCGCGCTGTGGTGATTTCCGCGCGGTAGCGTTCAGCGACCAACGGTTGAATATGGGTTTCAAAGATAGCTTTCATCTCACGAGGTGGACCGGGCATCATCATGATTGTTGATGCTTTGTGTTCAACACTGATACAGGGTGCCCAACCTGCT
The DNA here is from genome assembly GCA_028824575.1 of Candidatus Poribacteria bacterium. Taxonomy (GTDB): domain Bacteria; phylum Poribacteria; class WGA-4E; order WGA-4E; family WGA-3G; genus WGA-3G. Next base: position 6,170 of record JAPPDN010000495.1, read on the forward strand.
GGATTCTGAAAGACAATAGCGGTTTCTGGTATTGTTGCCATTTTTGTGAGTGCTTCACTGATGACATCATCTGCTGACATCTCGCGGCGTTTCCGAAATTCGGCGATGGTCTCTTCGCTCACGACAGGGTTCGTACCGGTGAG
>JAPPDN010000359.1:0-3644 GCA_028824575.1 Candidatus Poribacteria bacterium
CTTCGCCTTGCTGTACCGATAGACTCACCTCATTAACAACAATGGGACCGTTCCTTGTATAACGTTTTACGAGTCTGTGTGCTTGTAATTCTGTTGCCATGATCTCTAACTATGATGTTCCTACTCTTATGATTAACTGAGCTGCTTAATCGTTTTCGGATTCATCCGTTTCAGCGTCAGCATCTGCGTCATCGGGGTTTTCGGTATCTGTATCCGTTTCTTCTTGGGAATCCGCATCTTCAGCATTTCCAGTATCCGCATCAGATTTATCTTCTCCATCCGCGTCCGCATCATCCGTCTCAGTATCTGTATCTTTTTTGTCTTCTTCAGCCTTAGTTTCAGTTTTCTCAGGCGCAGCTTCGGCAGTTTTTTCTTCGTCAGCCCCCTCACTGCTTTCGGAATTCTCATCCGTTTCTGCGGTTACGGGTGCTGCTTGTGTAACGCTCACTTTGAATTTAACGCCACCTTCGCCAGTCTGTTTACCTGTCGTCCGATTAAAAGTGAAAAGCTTCGTTTCCAGTCTATCCTTGTTTTGTAGGACAACAACGTTTTCCTTGAGTGTGATGATATTCGTCAGGTTGTTCATGATAGCATGGTCACAGGTAGCGAAGATATCTTGGTCTCGGATTTCTACATTGCCCTCAGCGATAATTTCTGTTGTTGTTCCAATTTCGGGGTCACTTTTCATGGTAATTTTATCAGCGTTGAGAAACCCGATCTCGACACCTTGTGCGTTATACCGGACCGTCTTGGCATTGCCGATAAGGATTGTTATACCGTCCTTATCATATCTCTCCATTCTATCAGCGGTGCCGGTGATCTTTTCTTTCTGCATTTCTGACGTGGTATCCGTATTTCCAGCGGTGTCCGCCTTTTGCCCGGCGTTTTCCGTCATTTGTGTCTCTACCGCATTGGTCGCTGGGGGTTTCGCATCTTCTTCAGCAACAACAGTTCCGGAAATAAGAAAGACCAGAAGCGCGAGAAATCCAACGGAGGCAGAAAATTGACAGCGTTGAGATCCGCGTTTACGGCTACTCTGATTCAATGGAGGCATTATGATGTTCATGTGTTTTCTCGTCTTTTGGGTAAAGTGTGAATTCATTATTTTTCATTTTTACAGTTTCAAGCGTCGGATTCGCTAACATTTCTGTTCCGACCCAGGTAGAATCTCCACGCACGACTGTGGCTTCATCGGGGGCATACAACCTAGCTGCGAGGTTCTGCCAATGGAGTACCTCAGTAAACAGTTTGCCATCTTTACTGACCCCTACGACATTCCCTGTCAGGTGTAGACTGTCCTTCTTAGTGCCATTGAGAAATCGTTTACCTTTCTCGCTATTCAAGGTGATAGAAACAACACCCTCTTCAAAAATCTGCACAGTCGGATTTTCCACTTCAACATAACTTCCATGGAATGTTGAAGCGTCCCCGATAAGCGTCCATTTGAGGACACCTGCCTCGGTGTGTTGCGTAGAAAACCTGTCAAGTTTCTGCGTTGGTACCGCTTCTACAGCTTCATCGGGGGCACTGACTGGCGTTTCTGCGCTTTTACAGGACGTTACAGAGAGCAGTAGGGATGCAAAAAAACCTATGAAAATGCAGTTAATTCTGTGTCTTCCACCGTCGATGCATCCAAATCCATTGTGCCGGATATTGTCGGATATAGGATTCAATAATTTTCGTGAATTTCTGTGTATTGACAACAAGATCTTTCTCTTTCGTGCTCGTCCGTTGCAACGCTAAAGGTGGTTCAATGATTGCCCGATGCGAACCATCGGATTGACGGACGATGAACGTTGGTAGTATTGCCGCGCCTGTTTTGAGGGCAATAGCAACCGGACTATACGGTGTGTAGGCGCGCCTGCCAAAAAAATCGACAAAAACGCCGCTGACAGTCGTATCAACATCGGCGACGATGCCAAGTAACTCATTGCGTCTAAGGCATTGAAGTGCTTGACGTATCCCTGTATCGCGATCAATAGTTGCATAACCTGCCTTTTGTCGGTAATGCGAGACCAAGGCGTTTAAACGCGGCGAACGTAACTCACGAACAATCGGCGTCAGCGGAGCGACTGTGGCAGAAATACTGGCGGCGAGAAGTTCCCAATTCCCGAAATGTCCTGTTAAAATAATCGCGCCTTTTCCTTCTGCGAGTGCCTGCTCGACATGCTCGATCCCTTCAAAAGTGACGTATCGCTGGATTTGCTGGCTCTCCAAACGGGGAAACCGCATAAACTCTACGACAGTCTTGCCGAGATGTTGGAAGCACTGTTTAGCGATTGTTCTGGCACAGCGTTCATCCGAGAGCGTCAAACTACACCGTAGATGTTCGCACGCTAATTCTCTGTATTGCGGTGCGATCCAAAATACAAACGTTCCTAACCATCCGCCGATAGCGAGTGCTACGGGACGCGGTATCCAAGATACGCAGAATCCAACCGATTTGGCGGCAAATGCATAACACCAATCCTTCATTTGTTAAATAGTATACTCAATTTCCCGCAAAATTACAAAGAAAAATATAAGACAACCCAAATCCTACCACGTATAGGCAGAATTTGTTACTTCGTTGCATTGCGGGGTGATTCCCTTTATTTTTTTGATGTGCTTACGACTTATCGGGTGGATGTCTGTCTGAATGCAGGTCGCATGAGTGCTTTTCGTAGGGGTTTTTAGCATTTGCCATATATCCAACTCACGTTGAATCAAGGCTGGAGGGTGATTGCTCAAGATAGGCTTGATAGAGTTGACGCTTGAGATCTGCGTTGACTTCCGGATTCGTTAATTTTGATAATTTCTTGTAGAGTTCCAACTTACTATTGACGAAGCTCAGTAAAATCTCATCAATCACATCATCAAACTTACGTATTTTGTTAGTCTCTGTATTATCTGCCTTGATCACTTTTCGCAGCTCTTCGTGCTGACAAACCTTTCGGTAAATAGTCTCAACGTCAACCTTATCTTCCTGTGTGAAATCTGTCTGATGGGCATCGTTCAGGGTGTTAATAATATTGGAGAGGAAATCCTGCTCAGGCTCCGTGCGGGGAGCGACATCGCTGCCGATTCCCTCAATCTCACTATCCTGTGCTTCAAGGAGCAGCTGTAGGCTGTCATGCATTTTCTGTACGCGAAACGAGTCCAAGTTCACAGACTCGATAAGACCTTGCAGGTCGGAGTGTTCCCGTTTCGGGAGTTTCTTGTTGAGACTGTGCCCAAAGATATACAACTTTTCCAAGGCTACATCGGTGAAGGTAATAAGTTGTGAGATGTATCCGTAGCAGCGAATGTAACCTTGTAAGTTAGAACGAAACGCCTCCCGATCATCTCTTTCGAGTGCTGCCCACCTCTCGACGATCTCATCAAGAACGGCTTGTAGAAGTTCATCGGGTTTATCAGGATCATAAAAGACTTCACAGAATTCGTTGAGAGTCTCCTCATTGTAGAGATCAAAACCCGCCAACTGGGTCTGTAGGTCATACAATCGATTCGGGTCGGTCTCCTCTGGAAGGGTCGCTGTCTGATAGTATTGTTGGAATGCGGCTTGTATCTGGTCAGGTTCATTCACGAAATCGAGTACCAGCGTATCCGTCTTACCGGTAGTGACACGGTTCAGTCGGCTCAAGGTCTGGACACATTGCAGCCCG
>JAPPDN010000359.1:3654-4546 GCA_028824575.1 Candidatus Poribacteria bacterium
AGCCCGTCTAACCGCTTATCGACGTACATCGTGTGTAGCATCGGCTCATCGAAACCTGTCTGGAACTTGTTGGCGACAATTAGAATCCGATACTGCGGCTCCTTGAAGCTATCGGCAATGTCAGTACTTGGCGGTAACGCATTCATCCCGTTTTCCGTGTAGTCCTGCCCGTTGTCGGTGTCGTGCACGGTGTCGCTGAACGCTACCAGACACCCGTAGGGCAGCCCCATTTCTTTCATCTGTCTGTCGAATTCCTGCTTGTATCTGACGCAGTGCAGTCGGGATGATGTAACCAGCATTGCGCGTCCCTTCCCGCCAATTGTCTTTTCGGTGCGTGCGGTGAAGTGTTCCAGCATAATCCGGGTTTTCTTTTCGATGCTGTGGGGTTGCAGGTCAACGTAGTTCGTCAGTGTCCGGAGCGTCCGCGCCTTCTCGTACTCTTTATCCTCTGGCACACTTTTGACGAGTTCAAAATATCGCTTAAAGGTGGTGTAGTTCTGCAGCACGTCCAGTGTGAAGCCTTCGCTGATACTCTGGCGCATTGAATAGGTGTGGAATGGGGTAAATATCCCTTCTTCGTTTTTCCGTCCGAACAGTTCTAAGGTCTTGTTTTTCGGTGTGCCGCTGAAACCGAAATAGGAGATATGCTCCTGCATTCTGCGCTGTTCCATCTGTTGAAGGATTTTAGCGTCTATATCTGATTCTACCTCGTCAGGGTCATCATCTTTTATGTCTTCCTCAATCCCTTTTGAAAGCGAAACTCTGAGGTCTTTTGCTGCTTCACCGCTCTGCGAAGAGTGCGCTTCGTCGATAATCACGGCAAATTTCTTGCTTTTGAGTTTACCAATCTGTTCGGCAATCCCGCTTCATTTCTGAATCCTTCAGATGATGA
>JAPPDN010000359.1:4556-6289 GCA_028824575.1 Candidatus Poribacteria bacterium
CCGTGGACGATGCCGCGTTCGTGTATCGATTCCAACGCGGCAGCGATCTGGGAGAGATGTCTTTGCCAGATTCAAGGAAACCCCTGAGTTGCGCTGAATTTTTGTCAACAGCATGAACCACACCTTCAACCTGTCCTACCTGCTTAATTGTGTCCTGAAGCTGCTTGTCAAGTATCAGTCGATCTGTCACAACGATGATGGAATCGAAAATCCGATTGGTATGGGTCTCGGAACGGTACAGATGTGTCAGCAGGTGTGCTAACCATGCGATGGAGTTCGATTTACCGCTCCCTGTAGTGTGTTGGATGAGGTAGTTATTTCCAACTCCCTCTTTCTTGATAGCCTTTTCCAATTGATGAATCACATCAAGTTGATGGTATCGCGGGAAAACGAGGACACGGGACTTTTCATCTCTCACCGCACTAATCTTATCATCGTAAACCTTTTCTGTGGTTTCCTGCTCATGGATGAAGTTGTTGATTAACGCCATGAGGTTATCGGGGTGTAGGATGTCCGCCCAGAGGTAAGCGGTTTTGTGACCATTCGGGTTCACAGGGTTTTCGATACCCTTGTTAAACGGGAAAAAGCGTGTCTTGTCACCCTGCAAGTGGGTTGTCATGGAAACTTTCTCGTTGCCCACCGCAAAGTGAACCAGACACTGCTTGAATCGGAACAACGGTTCCCTCGTATCCCGGGACGTACGGTACTGCTTCTCCGCATCCGTGAAGACCTGACCGGTGAGGCTGTTTTTCAGTTCCATTGTAGCCAATGGCAGCCCGTTGAGGCACAGCACCATATCCAGCGATTTCTCGTTCCGTTGTGAGTAATGCAGTTGTCGAATGAGGGAGAATCGGTTTTGCGCATAAAGTTTCTGATGGTCGGGGTTCATGCCACTTGATGGAAGGAAGTAAGTCAAGTCAAAGGCGCATCCGCGATCCTTAACGCCTTTCCGTAGCACGTCCAGCACGCCTCGACTCTTAACCTGATTGCTGATACGAAGCATGAGTTTCTGCGGTGTGTCTTCTCCGTACTGACGTTCCAGTTTCTGATAGACTTCGAGTTGCGTCATCTGAATAAACCGTAGCGTCTCATTGGGTATCAGGCAGAGGGATTTATTATAATGGGAAGCTTGTAATGACCGGTAGCCCGACTGGTTCAAGTGTGCTTCGATGTGATCTTCAAATCTTTGTTCTGTATACGTCGGCACGGTCTATACCTCGTTCAATAGATGGGGGTTGTTGCGGCATCATACTCCTTTGGATCTTGAAAAGTATAACATAGAAATACCGAAAAATCAACAGGATATAGAAAAATGCTACGAAATCTAGCGAAATCTAGCGAAATCCAGCGAAAATTTCTGGGTTTTTTCAAAAAACATAACATATATTAAGTATTAACACCTTTGAAAAGGACAACACGAAAAACGGACAGTTGGATGCCCCTGTATCGCACGCCGAATCAAAAAAATAGGGTCTAAACTTCGTTTCGGACATCTATCTTGCCGGTCACCGCTTCGGAGATGAGGGATTGGCGGTATTCTTTGAGGCGTTCGATTTTTCGCTGCTCTGCGGCTATCAGTTCGTCAATCTGTTGGGTTTTGCGATCAAGGAAGTTAGCGATTTGGACTTGTTCACCAAATGTGGGAACTATAGTGGACATACTAAAAAACGCATCGGGGTACAATCTCCATCTGGAAGTCCAAATCCCTTTCGACCACCGTATAATTTCGTTGA
>JAPPDN010000776.1 GCA_028824575.1 Candidatus Poribacteria bacterium
GGGGGAACTCCTCTCGACAGCGGCGCGAGCACGCGGGGCGCGTGGTGCCATCATTGAAGGGTTTATCCGAGATGCCCGCCAGATCTTAGCGATGGGGTTTCCGGTGTTCACGACAGGATTGTCGCCTGTTGACTCTAACGGGCGCGGCGATGTGATAGCGTATAACGTCCCGATTGAATGTGGTGGTGTCACGGTTAATCCTGGCGATATCGTGTTCGGTGATGCTGATGGTGTCATTGTGATCCCACAAGCGGTGGAAACAACCGTGATTGAAGCTGCGCTGGAAAAAGTAAGCGGGGAGAATCGGACCCGCGACGAACTCCGCGCCGGTGCAACGCTGCGGGAAGTTTATGACAAATACGGGATTCTGTGATGAATAGTCATCAGTTATCGGTTTTCAGTTTTCAGTTAAAGAAGTTGTTTGACTGTTCAAGTTTCTCTTAACTGATGATTCTCACTGCGGGGCAAACTGATAACCCTTCCTCTGCTGGCTGTTCTTAGCGCGTAAGCCCAACTAACAGACCGGGCTGGATATACGGAGAGAAGTCTTCTTCGCAAAATCCGCCTTAACGAACTGCAAGGAAAGTTAAAAAATGATTTATGAATTACGGACGTATCAGGTCGTACCTGGGAAGATGAAAAACCTGAATGACCGGTTTGCGAATATCACGCTTCCTTTGTTCGAGAAGCATGGTATGAAGGTTATCGGGTTTTGGGAAACTGCTATCGGTGAGGCAACGACAACGGAACTTGTCTATATGCTCGCCTTTGACGACCTGGGACATTATCAGCGCGCGTGGGATGCATTCATCGCTGATCCGGAGTGGCAAGCGGCGAAACGATTAACGGAAGTCGGTGGTCCGCTGGTGAATGTGGCAAGTTCAAAGATACTTGAACCGACAGATTATTCACCCTTACAATAAAGGGATCACCCGCTCTCACTGACCGCTAATTGCTGACAGCCGACAGCCATTCTCATCGTAAGATGGCGAGTTTTCCGACCTTTTCTATTTTTCCATTTTCGATGCTGGCAATGACGCGATAGAAATATACACCATTGGCACACCGCACGCCTGCTTCATCTCTGCAATCCCAACCGGTTTCGTTGGTGCCGCGGTTCGCGCTCACATCGTCGAGTGTCTTGAGGAGTCTACCGTTAACACTATAAACTTTGATTGTAACGCTGTCAGGTGCCTGGGCAAGGTGATAGGTGAAAAAAGTCTTCCCGCCAAATGTACGATCCACAGGATTCGGGGCATTGAACACTTCACTGAGCGTGACTTTTTCATTTAAGGTAAAGGTCGTAACAAACTCTGCTATGTTCTCACTGGTATCTGCTGCAGTAATCTGGAGTTGATATTCTCCATTAGTGAGGTCCGGGGCATAGGTGATATCGGCACTCACGGGAGCAGCCGGATCAAAAGTTTGCATGTAATTGCTGGCATCTAATGGTTCAAGTCCCTCATACAGGCCTCCAAAATTGAATCGAAAAGTGGTTTCATCAAGTGCATTGTCATCGGTGAGGGTAATCTTGAAGCGGGGTTGTTCTGTGAGTACTGCGCCGTCTGTCAACGGCTCCTCAAGCATTTCGTTTCCTGAATCTCTACCGCTCGCACCGACTTGGATGTCAATAGTTGGTGGTGTGATGTCGGGAGCTTCAATGACAAAAAACCTATAACTAACAACACCGTCATCACCACCGATAGTGTTTCTGTTGAAATCTTGTGCGCCAATGTTGAAAGTATATTCGCCCGGGAAGAGGATTGGTCGATAATCAATCGGGACCGTTTGAATACCACCTTGTGTACGGAGTTCGTAGTCGGTAACAGATTCAAAAGGTCCTCCATCTTTTTGTTTTTCCAGGGAGAAGAACTCTGTATCAATACCATTTGCATCTTGCAGCACAATAGAGATAGTAGGGCGCGGGGCAATGACACTACCGGTTTGTGGTTGGAGACCATCTACCCAGAGGTTAAAAGTAGGCGGTTCGGTATCAGTACTACGCATGAGGGCAAACCGTGTGAGTTTAGGGACATCCGTTGTAATTGTAGCGACGCGAGCACTACTGAATTTAAACTTATCGCCAAAATCAAATTCTTCGGAACTCGCGGTGACGAGCAGTTCAAAGCCGAGATGGGTCAGGAAAATAGGTTCGTTGATCCTCCCGCGTATTTTGACACCATTGGGAAAATAGGAAGGTTCGTTAGAAGTATCACGGAGTTCATAGTAATTAGGATCGGTAAAAAAAATGAACCAGTCGCCTGTCTCAAACTCCGCTTTCGGTCCAAGCCTACTATTTACCGTTGCACTGCCGTTACCGAGATTCGTATTCCACGTGCGTGTAAGGATGACATCACCTTGGGGATCATAGTCGGTTTCAAAAGCGAGTACGTCGGCAAATTCAAAGGCGTAATTGACATCAAGAGATGGGTTCTCTTGCCGTGGAATCCGTAATTCTAAACCAAATGCTTCCTCCCTGAACGGATTGTCAAGTTGCCCAGTCCTATCAAGTTTTTGGAACCGTGGTTCTCCCTTCCCCTTGAGAAACACCTCGTACTCACTACCATCAAGAAAAATGATAACCCAAGTACCTGCTGGCGTGAGGTTTGAGTTGATGGTGATATTATCAGCTTTTAGGTTCTGTTGACTTGCATTTTCCATCTGTACGGGTGTAACATAATTTTCGAGCAGAAAGTCGCCTTCAGGGGTGTAGTTAATTTTCGATGGCAACCGTCGCCATGCTGACAAGTTAACATTCGCCTCCTCAGCAGCAGACTCCGATTGTGGGCCTCTCTCGACATTTGCCTGCCATGCATAAATTGCTATCTGGTTCGTGACCTTAGTGAATTCATGTTTAAATGTGGGGTTGTCGGGCTGAAGCCCTTTTTCCTCTCGTACGATGTCTTCCAAAGCACTCACATCAAAACGGAGCTTGATCTCGGCAGGTTTCGCGAGCATTGATGCTTCTGTGCGAAATGCGGGTTCATAGTATTGAGCGACAGCCCTATCTTGCCGAATGAGTCCGCGCCGGAGCGCAGCGACACGGGGAATCGGGGCAAATTGGAGGTCAGGCTGTGTCGGGTCCGGTGGCGATTGTGATGTAACAGCAAGTGGGATACTTACCGTACCCTTCGTTTCGGTTTCAAGCGCGTTTGGCGGGAAATGGATCTCAAACACCCTGTCTAAACTAAAGGCTGTTAACTCTTCCTCGAGTCGATAGTTAAAATCGTTGACGATGAAAGAGACATGCTGCTTGTTATCATAGAGACGTGCTTCTTCGACATTCCCATCAATTTTATCTTCAATACTCGGGTCTTCTGGGTCTGCCAGGACATAAATTTTGTGGACACCCGTCTCAAGTGGGGTCTTGAGGTCTAAGATAGCCGTCGCGCGTTGCCATACGTACGTCCCTTCTACCCAATCCGTGGCTTTCACGACTACGGTCCCAAGAACGTCCGCGGTTTCGTCAACGATAAGGTCTCCATCAGCGTCAGGGTTTTCTTCAGCAAATACGACCTCAATATCCGCCAATACAGGACGACCACCGTTATTGATCAATTCTGCTATGAGTTGGTAACCGTTTTTCTTCTCATCAAAGGTATATCGGATAGGGGCCCTATCTACCTTGTCAGTGCCGATTGCCAGGTTCGGCCCCTCAGGAACTCTGACGATGTTGCGTTCTTGTTTCGATGGAATGGCGACTTCATGTCCGGTACTATCGGTAATGCGAATTCGGTAACGTATCTGCAATCCACCTTTCGGGAGTGGAATAGGTGTCTGAAGTTCATACCATCGCCCACCCGGTGGCACATCACCGAGCGGTGTACGCGCAGGGATCATCGGCGTTACCACGTCTACGAAAGTGGCAGTATTGTCCCATAAAACGCTTATACTTCGTATGCCACCCGGTCCTTTGTCATCAAGGACGAGGGCACTGATATTAAGGGTATCCGTGACCTTAGTATCAAGCGTCTCACGGATGTCGTATACAACAGGTGTATCTATCCAGAATCGGGTGCCACCGATAGCTGCACGGGTGTCGTCATAAGCAAAAATACGGGCAAAACCACTGCCGGGTAACGCGTTGTTTGGGACATCGATCCGAACAGTTCCATATTCTCCCTGCCAGACGTTGCCACCTACTCGTCGCGTGAGATCATTGCGTAGATTGTCATCAAAATTATTTGCAAAGACTGCGAAAGCAAAAAATGTTTCTGTGCTAAAATCGGATGCGCGCGTGAAGCTCACGCCGCCTGTACCCTCGATTCCTGAATTTCGGATCACGCCTATCTCGTTCGCCTTAATCACAATTTTATGTGTGTCGTTGAGCGCGACGCGTTCCAACTCCACCTTTACGTCGAGTTGGGGACGGGCAAGGCGAGATGCCGGATCACCAAAAAGTGTATATGATTCGGTTCCAGGGATCCAATCTATGTTCCGAATCCGGTTGAGAAAACTAATTTTGGCATCAGCAACAATAGATCCTATCGTTGGCTGTAAGGGCGGACTGTTAGTCGCCAATTCTGGAGACTCCTGAACAACACGAAACAAGGCTTCAAAGAGGTCTATGTCAAACTCAGCATTTGCTTGCCCGTAGGTGAGTCGTGTTGCCGAAAGTGCTGCAATAGCACCGTACCTTCCTAACAGAAACTGTTCGCTGAGGCAAAAATTTCCAGCCTGTTGTGGCTTATCAAACTGTCCATTGAGACAGGTCGTTGTGATAACAAAGGGGAGGTATTGGTTTCGCAAATCGGCGGCATCCTCAATACGAAAAATAGATTCATCTGCCCAGGTCTGGCTTCCACCGTGTCCAGCATATTCAATTGCAAGCGCGCCTCTATTGATAGCAGAGAGGATCATCCTACGTGTATTGTCAGGGCTGCCAATCTTTCGGAGGTAGATTTGGCGCGTGTCGTATCCGGGCGGGATAACCTCCTGTATGAGTTCATCGCGTGACTCTTCAAAGATACCATCATTGGGTTTGTCTGTATGGTCATCTGCCACCTGAATTAATGTGCCTTGCCACACTCCCATCTTCGGATCTTTTTCATAATCAATCATCTTTTGAACCATGGTTGTGAGGGCTTCGGGCGTTTGCACCGAGAGTCTACCAATAAACATATCCGGCAAAGGATCATCGCCACTAATATTGACAAAACGCTGGTCCATAGAAGTTTCACCACTTGCAGGCGCCCAACCGTGGTATGTCGGCACGAAGTTCGGATAGAGGTTATAGGTGCCTCGGAATGTCGGATCCTGGCGGTAGATATCAACAGTGGCTCCCTTGTAGTCGTAGTGTGCATCTCCAACAAGGAGGACATACGTAGGGGCAGGTTGTTGCCAATTATGATAGGTATATCGTAGGAATTTCTGGATCGCAAAGGGGTTGAAGAGGCCATCGCTAAATTCATTGTAAATATCGTCAATATCAACAACCATAGTTGTTAAACCTTGCGAACGCCGGAATTCGACGAGCGGAAGAATATTTTCGGCGAAAGTCGAGTGTGTAATGACGACATAGTCAGCTTGGTTAGCGGGGTTCCTTAACGGTGTCGGTGGTGTCGGAACGAGTGCGTTGATATTTTTATAGGCACTACGACTTATTACAAAATAGCGTCTATACTGGCTGACAGTATCCTCAAACAAAATCCGACGAGTCGCTCCCGTTCGAATGACTTTACCGTCAGTGAGTCTGCTTGTAATTCCGTTTTCATCCAACTGATATACGTCTATTGTGTCGTTAAAGAAGTTTCCAACTCGGTACTGAACTTGCCCACGGTTGAGCGGTTCAGTATTGGTATTAAATTCAAGGCGATTGGACTCTGCCTGAAAGTCTCGCCAATAGTCAATCTCATACCAGTCGAGGTAGAAATCGTACGACCCTGGCGGCGTATCGTTGTCATCGAATGCCTCAATGCGCATATAGTTCGTCGTATCGTGGAAGATGAGATTCTGTGAATTGTGTGAGATGTCGCGGGTTGCGGTCTGCGAAGCTTGACGTTTCCACTCCTCATTCCTACCAAGTATCTTGTTATTAAAGGTGATACGAGCGATGTGGCGTGCACTCCCCTTGCGAGAGGCGCCTTGGAATTTAATACGCAAAGTACCAATGCGATCAATTTGAAGCCGTGGTATTGCGCCCGGAATGTCTTTAGGCTCTATAGGAAAATCTTTTCGGCTCGTATTAATATTCCCACCGCGGAAAGCAACGCCGAAATAGTGGTCTGCCAGTTCAGACTTAATATCATTACCGGCTAAGACGTCAT
>JAPPDN010000565.1 GCA_028824575.1 Candidatus Poribacteria bacterium
GGGGCGTTCACGATGGGGACGATTCCGACTGAGATGCGGAAGACGGATCCAGAGGAACCACAACGGAATGTGACGCTTGATGCTTATGCTATCGGTACGTATCAGGTTACGAATGCACAGTATGCGCGGTTTGTGGAGGCGACGGGGTACGTGCCCCCGGAGTTTTGGGACGATGAACGTTTTAACGTACCGGATTTTCCGGTCGTTGGGGTGAGTTGGTACGATGCTGTCAATTTTTTGGAGTGGCTCGGTGCACTGGAAGGTGTGGCGTATCGGTTGCCGTCGGAGGCGGAGTGGGAGAGTGCTGCGCGTGGTAAGGATGCTCGCGAGTATCCTTGGGGCGATGTATGGGATGCGAGTCGGGCGAATACGTCGGAGTCGGGGAATAAGCGGTTGCTGCCGGTTGGGAGCTATCCGTCGGGTGTGAGTCCTTGTGGGTGCTACGATATGGCGGGCAACGCTTATGATTGGTGCTTCGATTGGTTTCACATGGAGGCGTATAAGTACTCGCCTGATGAGAATCCGTTGGGTGCGAGTGAAGGTCGGCGGAAGGTGATTCGGGGTGGTTCGTGGATTGCGCGGGGTGAGTTTGCGGCGCGTTGTGCGAATCGTGCGGCGTATGAGCCGATTCGGGGGCTTCATAACGTCAGTTTTCGGGTTGCGGTGGATCTGTAGAATGGTTTTCAGTTATCAGTTATCAGTTGTCAGTAAGAGGGTTCTGATTAAGGTAATCTTTTTTCAATGCCCCTTTGCATCTCTGGTTTTGACAAGCATCGGCGCGGTTGCATGAAGATTAAATAAATATTTCGGTAATTCTTACAGATCGCGAGCACAGCTCGCTCCTACCAAGAGGTTTTTGATGCATTACCGAATTAAATTCTTAAACTTCATCAAACCGCGCCTGCTAATTTGAGTGCCGTGATATGGATAAGAAAGAATTAACCAAACACTATCAAGATTTTCGGGATGCGTTGCTGGTGTGGTTTGAACGCTACCAGCGCGAGATGCCGTGGCGCAATACGGACGATCCGTACCGGATTTGGGTCTCTGAGGTGATGCTCCAGCAGACACAGGTTAAGAAGGTTGTGGACTACTATGAGAGGTTCATCGCGAGGTTTCCGAGTGTGCGGGATTTGGCGGCTGCGCCGCTACAAGATGTATTGAAGGTCTGGGAAGGGTTGGGATATTACGCGAGGGCACGGAACCTCCACAAAGCGGCAGCGGTTATCGTGAACGAACTGGATGGGGAAATCCCATTGGACTATGCGACCTTTCGGAAGTTGCCGGGTGTTGGCGATTATAGTGCGGCGGCGGTGCAGAGTATCGCTTTTAACGCGCCTTATGCGGCGGTAGATGGGAACATCAAACGCGTGTTGGCGCGGTTGTTTCTGATGGATGCGCCGATTAACGATGCGAAGTCGGCGAAATTGTTTCAGGAGAAAGCAGACGCGCTTTTGGATCGGGACGCGTCCGGACTTTTCAATCAGGCGATGATGGAATTGGGGGCGATGGTCTGTCGTCCGCAGTCGCCGACGTGTCTGGTGTGTCCAGTGAACGCGTTTTGTGAGGCGTTCGACACGATGCGTCAGGACGAGTTTCCGAAACGGCGCGAGTCGAAGCCTACACCGGAACACCATCTCGCTGTTGGGGTTATCTATAATTCGGTAGGCGAAGTATTGCTTACGCAACGGCAGCTGGATGGACTGCTCGGTGGACTCTGGGAGTTTCCCGGTGGTGAGATTGCTGACGGTGAAACGGCTGAGATGGCGTGTGTCCGTAATATCGCTGAGGTTGTCAATCTCTCTGTCAGGAACGTGCGGTATCTGACGCGGGTGAGACACGCGTTCACGCATTTTAAGATCGTGGTGGATGTGTTTCAGTGTGATTATGAGGTGGGTGAGGTTGTGTTGAATGGACCGCGGGATGCAAAGTGGGTTCCGGTTGCGGCACTGCGGGATTATCCGCTCCCGCGTGCGACGCATAAGTTTTTGGGTGAATTATAGTTATCAGTTATCAGTACGATTTTTCTGCGAAAAATCTTTCAGTTGTCAGTTAAAGAGATATGCTATGATCGTAAAAGAGATATGCTATGATCGTAACCGAAAAAGTAACTGCCACAAGGGTATGACTGAGCACTGATAACTGAAAACTGAAAACTAAGAACCATTCAACTTGCGCGTTGCATCGCGAAAATATCTGTATAGGGTCCCTCGGAACGGCGTAATTCTTCGTGATTTCCGATTTCTGCGATTTTCCCATCCACGAGCACAATAATCTGGTCCGCCTGAGTGACGGTTGAAAGCCGATGCGCGATAATCAGGACGGTTTTGCCTTCCATTAAGTGCGCTAATGCTTCCCATATCTCTCGTTCCGTCCGATTGTCGAGAGCTGAAGTCGCTTCGTCCAACAGGAGAATTTTAGGGTTCTTCAGAACCGCGCGGGCAATGGCGATCCGCTGTTTTTCGCCACCCGACAACGTAACGCCTTGCTCGCCGATCGGTGTGTCGTAACCATGCTGCAGCTGCGAAATAAATTGGTCGGCGTTAGCCGCCTTCGCCGCAGCGACGACTTCTTCATCACTGGCATCAAGCTTCCCGAATCGGATGTTGTCTCGGACTGTGCCAGCAAATAGGAACGGGTCTTGAAAGACGACGGCTATTTGGGAGCGGAGGGAGTCGAGTGTCGCTTCGCGAACGTCAAACCCATCGATGCATATTTTTCCTTGTTGTGGATCGTAAAAACGGAGTAGTAGGTCTACAAGTGTACTTTTTCCGACACCGCTTGCGCCGACGATCGCCACTTTTTGACGCGCCGGAATCGTAAAGGTAATATCCTGAATGACCGGTTTTTCAGGTTCGTATGCGAAGGAGACGTTCTCCATTGTGATAGTCCCCTCGACATTCTGCAACGGTTTTGCTGTGGGTAGTTCCGATACTTGCGGTTGAACATCCATGAATTCGGTAATCCGATCTACGGCTCCCATCGCTGTTTGTATCCTACCAATGGTCTCTTGGAATGAACGGATCGGGTATGCCATCGCTTCGACGTACCCGATGAACGCAAAAAGTGTACCGACAGTCATCTCGCCTTGCACCACAAGTCTGCCACCCAGCAAAAATAGGAGTAGCGACGGTATCCATATAAAAAGATATGTTACTGAGAAAGATGCGGATTGTACGACAGCCTGTCTTCGCTCCACACCCACCAAACGTAGAAACAGTTCCCGAAATTGAGCGATCTGCCAATTTGAACGACCGAATGCCAGTATTTCCTTAGAACCTGTGATGCCTTCATGTAACTCTGATAAAACGTCAGCTGCATAGTCTTGGCGGGCGCGACCGACACGCCGATTAAATGGCGCGAAAATCAAGGACTGCAAACCCGCCGCACAAACGACTGGCAACATGATGAGTGTTAGTTTAGGTTCGATTCTTAGGGCAACAATGAAAGCCAAAGTCAAGCTGAGTATTTGGGTTGCAAGCTGCGTAAGGGTGGAGGTGACAGTGTCTTTTACGACCGGAACATCATCGGTTAACCTTGATATAATCTGCCCGGTGCGTTCACCATGAAAGTAGGATACCGAAAGGCTGCGGAGATGTTTGAAGATACCTGTGCGCATATCCGCGGCGTAGCGACCCGTTACGAAAGCAAAGGCTAAGTTCATTCCCCAAGTGAGTGCGATAGACAGTACCACAACACCGCCAAAAATCAAGATCGCTGTAATTAGTGCCTCGTTGTTTTGCTGAATAAGCCCATCATCAATGATGAGTTTTCGGACCCAAGGGATTATGAGCTGCGCTGCTCCCATTGCGAGACTACAGAGAATCCCGAAGAGATAGTGGTACTTGTAGGGCAAAAGGAATTTAAATGCCCATAATAAGCGGTTCTGTTTCATGGTTAGGTTATCAGAGGAATAGTTATCAGTTATCAGTAAAGAAGTTATCAGTTGCCAGTTAAAAGAGGAAGCGCCTTCTTCTCTGGTTACTGATAACTGACAACTAATTATCCGATCCAAAGCGTGCTTCGTATTTTTCCCAGACTTCATCGGGTAACGGGGTGCTGGCGGCGCGGACGTTTGCTTCGAGTTGCTCAGCGTTGAGACTCCCGATGTTGTTGCCTTGAATCCGCTCTTCTTTTAGACAGAACTGGAGTGCGAGTTGAAGCAGACTGATTCCTTCTTCAACGCACCATTCCCAAATTGGGTACGATGCTGCGACATCACCTTCTTTTTTCCAGCGTCCACGTTCAATTTCTGCATCAAGATCGACCCCTGTGAGGATACCGCGTAAGATCGACCAGCCGTTCATTACACCGATATCGGCTTCAGCGGCGGCGGGCAGTACCTCGTCAGCGGCGGTCTGGCGGATGAGGTTGTAGTCGTTGAAGCACAAGATGAGATCAACATCGCCTGTTGCCATCGCCTTGAGATGGAAATCGTGCTGACGCATGCCGTATCCGATGTAGTTCACGAGTCCGCGGGCTTTGCACTGGAGCAGCCCGTCAAGCGTGCCACCTTTTTCGAGGGTCGGCTCAATTTCTATGGGATCGTGGATGAGCATCCCGTCAAAGTAGTCTACGTTGAGAATTTGGAGTTGGTCTTCGACGTCAGCGATTGTGCGTTCGGCGGAATAGTCGGGTCTGCCTTGTCCGTAGCCACCCCATTTTGCGGCGGAGTGGCAGCAGAGCCTGCCGGTAATAATGACATCCTCGCGCGGGATCTCCTTCATCGCCAGCCCAAGTTTCCGTAAGGAATCGCCATAACAGCGTGCGCAATCGAAATGGTTCACACCGATGGATATCGAGTGTTTGATGAGTGCGATAGCGTCTTCATCTGAGACGAATCCGAAGTTGTTTCCGAACCCCTGCGTGCCGAAGGGAACGACAGGGATGTTCAATTCCGTTCTTCCCAATCGTCGTCTCGGAATTGTCGGTAGGTCTTGATTGGTTTCCATAAAAATCCTCGCTATTGGTTGTCGGTTGTCAGTTGTCAGTTATCGGTTGTCGGTTGTCGGTTAAGAATTTGTGGCGGTTACCTTATTTTAAACCCCCTAAATCCCCCTTATCAGGGGGACTTTAAGAGGGAATGCGTAAATCCTATTTAACTGACAACCGAAAGATTTTTTTCGCAGAAAAAAATCGTACTGAAAACTGACAACTATTTCCCCTAATACTGATCCGAGCCTTCAAGTGGGAGTGAGACTGCCCAGACGTTTCGATATCTAACGTCGTTGCCGTGGTCTTGCAGACGGAGTGGACCTGGTTCGGCAGCTGCACCTACGCTCCCGCCGGTTGAGCCAGCGAGTTGTGCGTTATTGATAATAACTAAGCCGTTCTGGATGACGGTTATGCGTGGCCCTTCAGTCATTTCGCCTGCGTCGTTGAAACGCGGTGCGCGGAAGGTAATATCGTAAGACTGCCATTCGAGGGGTGGTTTACAAGCGTTGACGAGCGGGGCGAACTGGTTGTAAATTGCGCCACAGTCGCCCATGCCGGGAACGTCAATACCGTAGGAGTCCAGGACCTGAACTTCGTATCGACCTTGGAGGAATACGCCGCTGTTGCCTTTTGCCTGTCCGGAGGCTTCAGGCATATCGGGGCATCTGAATTCGATATGCACGAAATGATCCGTGAAGGTTTCTTTGCTGATGATGTCGCCGGTACGTGGAATGACGAGCATTGCGTCGCCTTCGACTTCCCAACCGGGTGCGCTGCCGTCGAGGCTTGTCCAGTTGCTGAGGTCTGTACCGTCAAAGAGAACAACTGCGGATGCTGGTGGTGTTTGTGTCATGAGTTTTCCTTTCACGTGTTATGCGTTGAAAATAACGATTTTTCACTATTTTAAGGAAAATCGTTTTTTTGTCAAGGGGGTTATCAGTTGTCAGTACGATTTTTCTGCGAAAAATCTTTCAGTAGTCAGTTTTCAGTTAAGAGACGATTTGTAGCGGGTGATTTTCTTGTAACTGCCAGAAGAATATGGCGGAGTATTGATAACTGCGTACTAATTCGTCTGAATCACGGATTACACAGATTGCGCGGATTTTGGAGTCAGGAATCGGAGTTCCGTCCTACAATCAGAGCCATTCAATTTTAAGAAATTATTGGATTTCACGTCTTTTTTACAGGAGCTGGTGCTGTTGGAATGCAGGTCGCATTTGGGCGAGTACGCCGCAAAACCGCCCCATAGGTGTCAATTTAGCGATTTTTCGTGCCATTCTCGTCCTATTAAGTCTGAACTGTGATTTCTGTGATTTTTCTGATTTTTGT
>JAPPDN010000946.1 GCA_028824575.1 Candidatus Poribacteria bacterium
ACTCAAATTCTGGTACCATCGGTATACACTGCTGCAATTGCGACGACATACCACCACAACCAATAAAAGCGATTCGGATTTTGTCCATAGCCTATTTATTCTCCAATCATGTTTTTTGTGATTTAAACTTTTTCTTCATTCTAAATCCAACAGGTCTGCCAATTCATTAAAATCACCAGCGACAAGGTCAGAAGGGTGTGCTGCAACCTCTCGGAGGTTGTCAGGTCCGTATTCCAAAGGACGCGGCACGAGTGCTGTCTGAAAACCGACAGCTTGCGCCGCTCGGAGATCGCCGGGATGCGCTGCTACCATCATGACCTCATTTGGAGATAAACCCAGTAGGTCCGCAGCGGTTTGATAAACTTCAGGGTCCGGTTTGTAATGCTGTGTTAACTCGGCAGACAGAATACAATCCCACGGCAGTCCAGCGAATTTAGCCATGTTCGTCAACAACGCGACGTTGCCATTAGAGAGTGTAGCGACGATATATCGCTTACGCAGCCGTTCCAATCCACTGATAGCATCCGGCCACGGTTTGAGCCGGTGCCAGACGCGATTCAGATGATCTTTTTCCGCTTCGCTTAATCCAACAATTTCAAAGGCATCAAGCAAGTCATCTAAGATACGCCGATGTAATGCGTCAATGTTCTGCCACGGTAATTCGCCACGCCGAACCTTGTCCATTGCGGGTCCATATCCAGCACGCCATTTCAAGGCGAATTGCGCCCAATCGATATCAATGCCGTGGGTATCTCGAAATTCTTCGCCTTCGGCAACGATTGAACTGTACCAATCTACCACTGTGCCAAAAACGTCAAAGGTGAGTGCTTTGATTTTGGAACGTGCCATTGTCTACCTCCCGTTATGGGTTAGTAGATAAACTTTTGGGAATAGCATATCAGATTTCGCCATGGAAATCCACAAAAAAGCACTCTGACGCGAGGTTGTACGCCAGAGTGCAGAACGGTTGATTGTTATCCGAAGTCGAAGGACTTCAACATTATAAGTTTGCTCTATACGGAGCTAAAAATTTCCGGAGTTGCTGAATTGCTGCATTTTTACGTGAAGCAACAGTACCAATTGGACATTCGAGGATCGTCGCGACCTCCTGATACGACAATCCTTGAACTTCTGTCAAGCGGAACACCACTTGATGTTCCTTCGACAACTTAGCGATTGCAGTCTGAATTGCCTCGTAAGTCTCTTTAGCGATCAGCAGGGCATCCGGAGAACAACGGGTATCTGCCATAGCAACAGCAATTGGGGGAGAGTATTCATCATCGTCTCCATAATGTGTATCCAATGATTCAACCTGAGGGGTCCTCTGCTCTTTCGCCAACTGTTTTAAACAGACATTCTTGGCGATATGATAGAGAAATGTTCTGAATTTGGCAATGGGCCGGTACGATGGAACGCAACGCCATAACCGTAAGAATGTTTCCTGACAGAGGTCTTCCGCAAGTGTTCGGTTCTTGACAAACCGATAGATAAAGTTTAAAGTGTTTGTATAATGTCGCTCGGTTAAAATTCGGAATGCGTCTCTGTTTCCATCCTTCACAGAGAGCATCAACTGCTCGTCAGTGTGTATCATGCTTGTCTCCTCAAACGAGGAGCGTCTCAAGCGAAGGCGCGTAACCCTCCTTCCATTCCCGCATAGTGGAGGATGCCTGCTTGTTCGCTCCTTGGCCTGTGCCTTCTCCATAATCGAGTCGTAGTCCAACAACGGTGCACGTCGGCATTATTAGATGCCCGTGCCCTTCTTGAGGTGCGCTCTCCTAAAGCGCAATCCCTATTATTACCTCTACTACCGCTATTCCATACACTCTTGCCAACCGCCCACGTACAAGACGGTGCCGTTGTTAAACACAAAACACTTCGATACATTCTATAACCCTCCTAATAGGTTAGTCATCAGACAGGGGTGATATTTGCACCCCTTTTTTGATCAATAAAAAAAGATTGTCAATAGTTTAACCCATAGACTTCAAAACAATTCATTTAAAATTAAAAAAATTTACACTTTTATTTTTCGTCCCAATTTTCCGAGGCGTGTGGAACACTTTTTTACGTCCGAACTGGTTGAAATGGTTCCAGTGACAGTGAAGGTTGCCCGGTTGTGAGCAGTTCAGCGATGAGTTGCCCCGTGATCGGTGCGAGGAGAATACCATTTTTGAAATGTCCAGATGCCAAGACAACATTGTCATATCCGGGTAGATGGCCGAGCAGGGGACCGTTTTTGGCATAAGGACGTAAACCTGCCCACGTTTGCACAAAAGTGCTGTGTGCGAGTTGAGGGGCGATGGCGATGCCGGCATCAATCATCTGCTTTGCTCCATCTACCGTCGCGGTTTTGTCATAGCCGACGTATTCGACAGTTGCACCGAGTAGAATCTTGCCATCCGCCCTCGGCACGATATAGATACCCAGTCCATCAACAATATGCCGAAAAGGTGGCGGCATTGCTTCAACGAGAACAATTTGTCCCTTCGCGGGTCCAATCTGTATTGGCACATCAAGCTGAGCCGTTAGTGTCCCCGCCCAGCACCCAGCGGCAATCACGAAGGTATTCGCGTATACAGTTTCACCGTTTACAACGACCCCAATGACGCGTTCCCCTTCATATTCACTGTCTCGGATAAAGTTCGTAACAGGGTTGCCGAGTAGGAACTGCGCACCGAGTTGCGCAGCAGCTTTTGCGAGTGCAATCACCATTTTGGGGTTGCGCACCTGTGCGTCCTCAGGAAACAGAACCGCCCCAGCGATAGATTTTGAGAGTGCTGGCTCTAACTGCCACGCTCCTTCGGGAGTCAAAACTTCCGCTGAAAAGCCGCGTTTTACGCGCCGATCTGCAAGCCCTATTAACCCTGCAGCCTCAGCCTCGTTGAAAAATACCGACAACGTACCAGACTGAATAAACTCAATATCAATCTGGGTTTCCGCACGAAGTTCTTCCGCTAACGTCGGATAGAGTGCGAGACTCGCTCGGCAGAGCGTCGGATACGGTTCATGCGTTGTGGCGTGTGAGGTTAAAATCCCTGCACCTGCCCACGAGGCTTCTGTACCGACAGCGGTTGCTTTGTCAATCAATAGCGGTTTTATGTCTCGCTTGGCAAGATTGTAAGCAATGGCACATCCGATAATACCCCCACCGATAATGATGACATCTGCATGATTTCGGTTCAAGTTTTCCTCCGCCTTATCAGAAATCGCAACAACTACAAGTTACAGATAGTTTAGCATAGAATCGGTCATTTGTCAATCTGGCTTGAAGGCATTCAGCCATCAGTAAGTGTAGCAAAGCAATCTTACGCGGAAAATCGAAACTATAGGAGAACTGAAGGGTTCTGGTTTATACACATTTTTGGATGCACTTTACTGAGGTGCATAGATAAAAACATATCCAAAACCAGTATTCAGGAGATCATTTTGTGGATTGTCGCTTGAATTCTCAGCGGGTTTCGTGTATAATTTTTACAGAAATAGTGCAAAGTGAACTATTTTTAACTCATAAGAAAGGTTTAAGTAAATGATCCTTGGAAAAGTTACTGGGACAATCGTAGCGACACAGAAAGATGAAAAACTCATCGGAAGCAAACTGATGGTTGTCCAAGATGTGGATCTGAATGGAGAAGTAGACCGAAAATATACAGTCGCTGTGGATGCGGTTGGCGCGGGTATCGGCGAGATTGTCCTCGTCGCGACTGGAAGTTCTGCTCGACAGACCCAAGTTACATCAAACAAACCGATCGATGCCGTGATTATGGCGATTGTTGATACCGTAGAAGTCGCTGGAAAAGTTCGATATCATAAGTAGAAACGGGATCGGGGTTACAAACTCCTCCCACACGCGCATCTATAAGGGAAAAAAAATAATGGAACGTGAACGCGTCCGCGCTGAAGTGCTTCGCCAACGCGATGAACTCGCACCGGAAGTCCGTGCCGCGTTCAGCCGACAGATTGTCGATTCGGTTATGTGTTGGATACAAAATGAGGGTTTCGATGCCGTGATGCTCTATCTCAACATGCGGAGCGAGGTCGAAACGGACAGCCTCCTTGAAAGGTTGCTCCACTCAGGAACACATGTCTGCGCACCTGTTGTAGATACGGACGAAAACCGACTCATACCGCGGCGAATTCAGCAAGGAAAAACAGCGTTGGTCCGGCATCGCTACGGTATGTTAGAACCGAACACGGCATGTCCACTTGTTCCCATAACCGAGCTTCAACTCATCATCGTTCCCGGTATCGCTTTTGATTGTAAAGGGTATCGCCTCGGATACGGTAAAGGTTTCTACGACCGATTTCTTGCAGCGTGTTCACACGCTATCCCGATTGGACTGGCGTATCAGATACAAGTCGTAGAAGATACGTTCCCGCAAGTATGGGATGTGCCAGTTAAACACATTTTTACAGAGACCAATAGGATAGACATTCATGAATAAAGCGTTGGACGAGGCACAGGAACCACGTCCAAGAAAAGAGTAACTCACTTGGTATCAACAAAAGGTCGGAGTTTTTCCAGCGTCTTTACCCCGATCCCCTTGACGTTCTGAATAGCATCTACACTGTCAAAATCGCCGTGTTGCGTCCGGTAATCCACAATCCGTTGTGCTGTCGCCTCGCCAATGTTGGGGAGGGTTTGAAGTTCCTCAGTTGAAGCAGTATTGATGTTAAGAAGTGCCGGTTTGTTTAGGGTCGGCTTTGCCCGATTTTGTGGATGTTCGTCGTTCGGAACAGCGATCAGGTCCGGTTTTCCAAGGAACACTGCTGGTGCGAATCGCCGCAACCCCCAGAAACCTGCCCCCGCTAAAATCAATATCACGAGGAAAGTAACTGCCCGCCAATAATGGCGTTCGACTGCATTTTCCACGTTATTCATCTCTATTTTCCTCAAGAGATAGCACCTGGTTTGCAGGCACGGATTTAATCAGTTGCTTTACGCCACTTTGCCACTGAATCTCAATGCTGTCCACCTGTTTGTAATCTCCAATACCGAAATGGAGCGTGAGATCACGTTGTGAGAGATAGCCATCGCCACTCCTCACCTCACGCGTCTGTGTGAGTTCCCCTATTTTTATTTTAACGCGCGCACCAATCGCATCTATAGAACCCTGCGTTGCAACTAATCGGATTTGCAAATAGTTTTTTCGGTTACCGCCATCGTTGCGCAAGAGGCGAGGTGTAGCGTTTGAATTCGTCACCACGATATCAAGGTCGCCATCCGAATCGTAGTCAGCAAAGGTAGCACCGCGGCTTACGTCCTCTAACTTCATGCCGGGCCCGAGGGTTTCTGAGACTTCGGTAAAGGTGCCGTTATAGTTGTTTCGGAAAAGCAAATTGCGCTGTTCGTAAGTGCCTTGCTGTCCGAGTTCGGCGAGATTCTCGTGGAGATGTCCGTTGGCGACGAAGAGGTCTTGGTAGCCGTCGTTGTCGTAATCAATAAAGGCGGTTGCCCATCCGAGGTAAGGATAGGTAAGCTGCGCAGTCTTTGTTGTGGCTGTTGCGTCTGTAAAGAAGCCGTCAGCATCGTTATGGTAGAGGGTGTTCGTCTGTTGCGCATAGTTGGTGACGGTGAGATCAAACCATCCGTCGTTGTTCCAATCGCCAAAAGCGGTACCCATACCGTTTTCGGCGGCACCGTTCTCGCTGAGCGCCACGCCAATCATGAAACCGACCTCCTCAAAAGTGCCATCGTTATTATTATGATAAAAGAGGTTTTCCGTAGAATCGTTCGCGACGTAAATGTCCAATGCCCCATCATTATTATAGTCACCCCAGACAACCCCTAATCCTTTGCCGGTCGTATTGTAAATGCCTGCGGATTTCGTGGCATCGGTAAATGTTCCGTCCCCGTTGTTGCGAAACAGCGTATCCGATTGGGCGGGGAAGTTATCAGGTTCACAGTAAGCGCGGATGCCTTTCTCTTTAAGCCCGCACCACGGGTTTTCATCAATGTCAAAGACGATATAGTTGACGACGTAGAGATCGAGGTTGCCATCGCGGTCGTAGTCAGCAAAGGCACAACTGGAACTCCAACGAGGCTCCGTCACGCCAGCGAGTTCGGCAACATCCGTAAAAGTGCCATCGCCGTTATTGCGGTAGAGTCGATTGATACCGTAGTTTGTGACGTAAAGATCTAATTGACCGTCGTTATTGTAGTCCCCCACTGCACATCCGTGTCCGTAGCCGGTATCTCCAACGCCGGACTCTTCTGTGACATCCGTGAACGTACCATCACCGTTATTGCGGTAGAGGCAAT